>JAILZY010000085.1 GCA_023512255.1 bacterium
GCATTTTAAAATCAATCAGTTAACTTTCACAAAATGTGTGAGTTAACATTCTGGAATATAAAGCTTTTCAGGTGTTCACTTCTGGATTCCAGGATCATTGGATGACGAAATTCACAATCTTATCCGGCACGACCACTACCTTTTTAATAGTGCGGCCGTCGAGCAGCTCACGGACACGGTCAAGCCTTTTGGCTGTGTTTTCAAGCTCTTTTGGTGAAGCTCCTGGCTCGGTAGCAAATACCCCTCGGAGTTTCCCATTCACCTGGACCGCAATCTCGATCTCCTCCAGTCTGGCCAAATCCTCGTCATAGGCTGGAAAGCTGGCCAGGAATATAGATTGCTCATGCCCAAGGTGATTTCTCCACAGCTCTTCGGCAATGTGTGGGGCAAAGGGGGCCAGGGTAATCAAAAACCGCTCGGCCAGCTCCTTAGTAAAAGAATCCCGAATCTGCGCCGCCTGATTGATAAATTCCATAAAGGCACTCACAGCCGTATTCAACTTGAAGGAGTTTACCCTTTCCTCAACCTTTTTGATCAGTCGATTGATAAGCTGCTCTGCTTTTCTAGAGGGCTGCTCAGCCTGAAACGGGCCTGCGGTAATGAATTGCCAGCTCTTTTTCAGGAAGGCGTAGCATCCCTTGATGCCCTCATCATTCCACTCAGAGTCAGCGGTCGGATCACCGGCAAAAAGCTCATAGAGGCGCAGCGAATCTGTGCCGTACTGCTTGACTAAATCATCTGGATTTACCCCATTTCCCTTTGACTTGCTCATCTTTTCCAGAGATTTTTTTAGCAGCGTCCCGCATATCGGACAAAATACCTGCTCTTTCCCAAAATCAGCCTTGATCTGCTCTTCGAATATCCAGCGATTGCACTGCTCGCACCGATAAGCTGCTCGGCAGATCATCCCCTGATTGAAAAGCTGCTCAAATGGCTCCTCAAATGGAACTATTCCCTCATCGAACAGGAACTTGGTCCAAAATCGGGCATACAGCAGATGAAGCACTGCATGCTCGATTCCGCCGACGTACATATCGACTGGAAGCCATTGTTTGATATCCTCTTGTCTGGCTATACCCTGGTCGTAGTGAGGGGAAGCATAGCGGATGAAATACCAGCTTGAGCCTGCCCACTGCGGCATGGTATCGGTCTCTCGCCTGGCCGGGCCGCCGCATGATGGACAGCTCGTATTGACCCAGTCGCTGATGGCCGCCAGGGGCGATTCTGCATCGCCGGTAGGCTGATACGACTCGACATCCGGCAATTTAACCGGCAGCTCACTCTCCGGCACTGGAACCGTACCGCATCGCTGACAATGCACAATCGGAATCGGCTCTCCCCAATACCGCTGCCGAGCAAAAATCCAATCCCTAAGCTTATAATCAACGGTAAATTTCCCCTTCCCCTCTCGAGACAGCTCCTCAACAACCCTTTTCTTGGCCTCCTCGACTGTCAGGGAGTTCAGGTAGCCGGAATTGATCAAGATACCATCACCCGTATAGGCAAAGACCAGATTACCTTGCTCGTCCCGCTCGGCCTGCTCCGAATAGATGACCTCGACAATTGGTAGACCGAATTTTTTAGCGAATTCAAAATCCCTCTGGTCATGAGCGGGAACAGACATGATGGCTCCGGTGCCGTAATCCATCAGCACGTAATCTGAAATGAAAATAGGAATGGACTGATTATTAACCGGATTGACTGCATAGCTTCCGGTAAAACTTCCGGTTTTTTCGCTGCTGGTAACCTTTTGTCTGTCTACGGATGAGAGCGTCCTGGCTCGCTGAATGTAAGCATTTACCTCAGCCTCTCTTTCCGGTGTGGTTATTCTGGCTACCAGGGGATGCTCAGGCGCAAGGACCATGAAGGTTGCTCCAAAAAGGGTATCTGGTCTGGTGGTAAAAACCTCAAGTTGAACTTCTTCCTGATCGACCGTAGTTACGGTAAAGTAAACGATTGCCCCCACCGATCGACCGATCCAGTTTCTCTGCATCTCTTTAACCTTCTCTGGCCACTTTAGCCTGTCCAAATCATTCAGCAGCCGCTCGGCATAGGCAGTGATCCTGAGCATCCACTGCTTCTTGTCGATCCTTCTGATATTTGTCCCTCCGCACCGCTCGCATTTTCCCCCTTCGGTTTCCTCATTGGCTAGGACCACCCGGCATGAATCGCACCAGTTCACCGGCTGCTGCTTCTGGTAGGCAAGCCCCTTTTTGAACATCTGCAGGAAAATCCACTGGGTCCATTTATAGTATTCAAGATCAGTAGTGCTGATCTCCCGCGTCCAGTCGTAGATACAGCCTATCTCCTTCAACTGCCGCTTCATGTTCTCGATATTCTTCCGGGTACTAACGGTTGGATGGATCCCCTTCTTGATAGCGTCAGTTTCAGCCGGAAGGCCAAAATTATCCCAGCCCATGGGATGGAGCACCTTAAACCCTTTTAGCATCTGGTAGCGACTCCAAACATCGCTGATCACATAGCCGCGCCAGTGCCCTACGTGAAGCCCTGAGCCGGATGGGTACGGGAACATGTCCAGGCAATAGTAAGAGGGACGGTCCTTATAGATTGGATTGTCAACAAAGTGCAGTTTCTCTTCCTCCCACTTCTCTCTCCAGTAAGCCTCAAAGGAAGCTGGCTGATACAAATTTTCTCTGCTTTTGGTCATTATGTTCACTCCTCAACTTTAGGAAATATTATCTTCAAAAAAGAAGAACAAGAGTTTTGAGATTAAGGTGTGCCGAAGCTATCTTTTGCCGATTATTCAATCACCAAAAGATAACTATATCATTTCTTCCCCTCTTACGGCAATAGGGCAGAGAGGGTAATCAAAACTAAAAGATAAGGGTTAAAAGATAAGAGTTATCAGAAATAAAAAAGCTGGAAAATAAAAAGCTGGAATTTATTTCTAGTGGAAGATAAGGCGCAAGAAGAGAGGGGCATCTTTTAGAGGCGCATCTTTCGGTAAGGGATTTATATTATTCAGTAAGGCATTTGTTATGAGAATTGCCGATAGAATAATCACTCTGAAAAATCACCTTTAAAAAATTCACCTTCACCTTAAGACTTTGTAACCAGGAGGCCAATAGTATGAAAAAGTTAAGTTTATCTTTGACAATTATGCTGATTGCGGCTAGCAGCATAGCCGCAGGAGGACACTCTTTGGCTGCTTTTTCCCCTTCATCTTCCCATATCCTGAGGATGCTCAGGCTGCGGGCCGCGGTCAAAACCGATCAGCCTGAGTACGCGCTAGGACAGCCAGTCAGCATAATCTTTGAGGTGACTAACCCGTGGACAAGACCAGTCAGAGTCGATTTTTCAGATAATCAGGGTTTTGATGTGATCGTAAGAAACTCTTTCGGCTTTCCCATCTGGCAACTTTCTTCCGATCAGAGCTATTCTTCGGCTTTTAGCAATATCGAGCTTGGGCCAGGCGAAACCGAAAGGTTTCAAATTCAGTGGGATCAGAAGGATATACATGGCCTTTCGGTGCCAGCAGGCCTTTATACGGTTCGGGCTTTTTTGACTGCGGCTACAGGAAGAGTTAGCTGTTCTGATTACACGCAAATCAGGATCAGGCCACAAGAGGCCTCAAATGCCTATATCCAGGATTATCAAAACAGCGGCTGCAATGTGGAAGAAGCAGGACGGCTAGCTGGAGAAGAAGAAAGGGATAAATTTAGCGCCGAGTGGCGGGATGGACTTCTTTATCTATATCATCAGAACGCCACCTACAATTGCTGTATAGAAGAGATTGCCATAACTATGAATATGGCGGATAGGATTATCTGGATTTATGAGGAGGAAATCTTAGAGGGTGATGGATGCCGCTGCATGTGCAATTATGATCTTACGACCACAGTTGCTGGTCTCTCTGCCGGAGTTTACACAGTAAGGTTTTACAATAAAAAAACCAAAAGATTTCTTGGAGAAATCCCCATAGTGGTGGTCCCTTGGGCATCACAGCCTTAAAGATAACGCCTTAAAGATACACAAAAACAGACAGCAGTAGACAAAAAACAGAATAGCAGAGACCAAAAAACAGAATAAGAGACCAAAAAACAGAATAGCAGGAGAGCAGGGTTGTAGTCTGCCCCTTTGGTGTCCCTCTAATAATGTCCCCACAAAGCCTTTGCTGGACCTTGGAAGGGTTTAGGCCTTGAACTTGAATATTATACCCTTGATATTTAACCTTTGCCTTTGCTATTTAACCTTTGCCCACTCTGCCCTTTTTTCACTCTTGCGCTTTTGAAAAATCGCTTCCACAGGATCACCCGCATGATCTGCCTGCCACTTTCGCCCTTGCGCTTTTGAAAATCGCTAAGGCTTATGTTTTTGCTAAAGGCTTATGCTTTTGCTAAAGAAATCCTGACTTTCGCCCTGGCGCTTTTGCTAAGGGTGTAATTAGCGCCACACGCCTTTGATATCGCTACACCTATGATATCAAGGGTGTACATCGGCGCTGCATCTATGATATAGTGTATAAAATAACCGTCTCGAGAATATCGGGAGAATAGGCCAAAGCCTCGTCCGGCTTGTAAATATAAGTAGGCAATAATACTACACTTTTGCAGAAATTTCTTAGCGCCTTGACATCCTTGAAAGTTACCTCTAATAGCAAATCCAGCAAAATCAAGGCCTTGGAGAAAAAGTGCAAAAGCATAGATAATATAAAAGTTGATAATCCTTGAAGTTGATAATCCGTCAAGGAGGAGCGAATGAGAATATTAGTAACCGGAGGAGCAGGCTATATCGGCAGTCATACCTGCTTGGAATTGTTGCAGGCTGGATATGAGATTATTGTTGTGGATAATCTGGTCAACAGCCAAGAAGAGTCGTTAAAGAGGGTTCAGCAGCTGGCCGGCAAAACGCTTCAGTTCCATAAGGCAGATCTGCTCGACAAAGAGGCCCTAAGAGCTATTTTTGACTATGCGGGGGGGGATATAGAGGCGGTCATTCACTTTGCTGGTCTTAAGGCAGTTGGTGAGTCAGTAGCCGAGCCGCTGCGCTACTACCATAACAATGTTACCGGAACACTTATGCTACTTGAGGTTATGAGCGAGCACAAGGTCAAAAATCTGGTTTTTAGCTCCTCAGCCACTGTCTATGGAGATCCGGCCATGGTTCCGATTACCGAAGATTTTCCGCTCTCGCCGACTAACCCTTATGGACGATCAAAGCTGATGATCGAAGAGATACTGAGAGACGTTCACCGGGCAGATACTTCCTGGAATATCGCTCTCTTGCGCTACTTCAATCCGGTAGGGGCGCATCCGAGCGGGAGAATCGGCGAATCACCAAGCGGCATACCCAACAATCTCCTCCCTTATATCTCTCAGGTGGCAGTTGGCAGGCTGGCTGAGCTATCTGTATTCGGGAATGATTATCCGACCCGCGACGGCACCGGCGTCAGGGACTATATTCATGTCGTGGACCTGGCTGTCGGCCACCTCAAGGCCCTGGAGAAGCTGGCTGAAAAACCAGGGGTTGTAACCTACAATCTCGGCACCGGACGGGGATACAGCGTTCTTGAAGTGATCAAAGCCTTCGAGCGAGCTTCAGGGAGAAAAATCCCTTATCGAATCACGGGCCGAAGGCCGGGCGATGTGGCCACCTGCTATGCCGATCCATCAAAGGCCCAGGCGGAGCTTGGCTGGTTTGCGATCCGGGGGATTGATGAGATGTGCGCTGATACCTGGCGCTGGCAGTCAGCTAATCCGAACGGCTACGGCGAGGCACCATAATGAAAGCCCCTAATGATCACCAGAAAGAGGAAGCTGGACGATCCTTTTATCAAGAGAAAAAGGAAGCCGAACGGCTACGGCGAGGCACCATAATGAAAGCCCCTAATGATCACCAGAAAGAGGAAGCTGGACGATCCCTTTATCAAGAGAAAAAGGAAGCCGAACTATACCTTGCCCAAGATCCCCTAAAGCAGGAGCAGGGCGGAGGGCTGATGAGTCGCCGGGATTTTCTTTGGAAGTCGCCTGCCGCACTGGCCGCAGCAGCGGCTTTCGGGCTGACTGCGGCAGCCGGCTGTAAGGGCCGTGCTGGGGGTGATGGTGGAGACAGCAGTCTGGTGGGTGGTGGACAGCCCCACTCTAAGCTAGGTGAGCAGGCTGGGCCTGCTGAGCCTGACCCAGGCTCATGGTGGTATAAGGATGGATTTGTCGTTCATGAGGCGGTAGACACTAGGCGACTTGCTGCCGAGGGAATCATTCTTGCCCGTGTTGGCGGATCGTGGCGTGAGTTTAAGGTGATCGAACTTCCCGAGCGGTTTGTGGTCTGGAGTCTTAGGGCTAGACTAGAGCGGCTTTCAAGAATGCTCGAATTTGGCGGCATAGATCCACGAGATCTTGCCGGATCGCACAATGCCTGCGTAGCCACCTATGGTGGCCCCTGCCGGGACTCTAGCATATCGCTCAATACGGCCTACAAGGGAATGGGATTTGTGGTCAAGGCTCCAAAGCTGGCCGAGGCTGTCCATCAGATCATCGAGGCGAGGCTTAGGATCGAGCGGGATACAGCCGGTGATCCAGCCGGGGAGATTCAGGCCAAGGTAAGATTTTTAGCTGAATTCTACCATGAGAATGCAGCCAATTTTGACCGCACCAAGCAGGTTTCGCTGGAGATTTTCACCTCAGTTGATTTCCAAACCCACACCTTTCTCAATATGATGGTCAACCCGATTGCTTCGGCCTCATTCCTGGCCTTTCCAACCTTTGAAATTCGGGCCGTGCCTCAGCTCCTGCATCCTAAAAACCCGCAGCTTTCCAGCCTAGAGAAAGACCTTGTCTCCTACACCAACGCTATTCATGACTTCATTCACAGCCACGGAGACAGCCAGCGCATGGCTTGTGTCTATCATGTGATTGAGGTGTTTGACGACACCCCAAACGAGCTGAGCAGGGGAAGACGAATCGCCTGATGCCTATCGTCCGCCTTTATCGCCTGCAAGCTATCCCCAGCCTCTTCGCCTTGTGCCTTGGGGGCAGGGCAGATGGATCTGTGGCCTGTGCCTGGGGGGCAGGGCAGAATGTGGATTTTGTGGCAGCAGGGCAGTTTTACTATCGCCTGCACCTTGGGGGCAGGGCAGATGGGCCTGTGCCTGTAGCCTGTGGCCTGCGCCTGGGGGGCAGGGCCGGTGGGCCTGTATCCCTCCCTGGCCAGAAATTTTTTGCCTGGCTGCGCTTTTCAGCTCAAAGGCTTCTTAGCCGATCAAAGGCTCCTTAGCTGCTGAGGCAGCGGTTTTTACGATTTTGGGCGTGATCAGGATCAGCACCTCTGCATCTTCGCTTAGTTTTTCCTTTCTGCTGAAGATAAGATTTAAGATTGGGATATAGCCAAGGATAGGCACTCTCGATACCTTGGTAATCTCTCGCTTTTTCAAAAACCCCCCGATAGCTATCGTTTCCTGATCATTAACCACAACCGTAGTCGTAACTGAGCGCTTGTTGATAAGTGGAAGGCCACCAGAGCCGGTCTCGACAAAATCGCTAACCTCTGCCGGCTTTATCTTCACGGTAATGGTATTATCCTCTGAAACAAAGGGGATGATGTTCAGGCTGATGCCGGCCTTGATCGTCTGAACCGTAGTATATGAGTAGTTGACCGGGCCGGTGGTAATGGATATATACTGCTCAAGGCCAAGGTTGATCGTGGCCTCCTCGCCATCCATCGTGGTTACATGAGGTGTGGCTCGCAAAGTAGCCTGCCCCTTCTCGGCCAGCTCATGGATTCTAGCCGTAATCTGATCCGCTACCCTAGGGACAGAAGAATCGAGATAACCAAAGGCCAAATTGAGGTTTTGCATGGAGCCGGAAAACTTTCCCGACTGGCCTGACCAGTCTATGCCGAGGCTTTTCTTGGCCTCTGATGAAAGCTCCACGACAATGGCCTCCAGCCTGACCTGCTTGGGCATGGTATCGACCTTTTCTATATCCTCTTTGATTCTCTTGATCATCTCGGGTGAGGCGGTAATGGTGAGCATATTTCGTTCCTCATTTACCTGAATGGCAGAGGCAAAGGATGGCGAGATGAGCTTCACCAGCTCTTTGGCCTTGAGGAATTTTGGTTTCACATATTCGGTCTGACTCAGATAGTTGAATAAGGGACTGCGGGGATCAGCCGATCCGATAAGATAGTAATCATCTATCTTCTTGAAAGTGTAGCCACCTGCCGAAAGGATAATCTTCAATACCTCCTCAAGCGGCTTGTCTTTGTACTGAACCGAGATAATGCCCTGCACCGTATCATCGGCAATGAGATTGATGCCTGTCTCGGTAGCCAAATTTCTGATGATCTCCTTGATATCGGTGTCGTAAAACTCATTGCTCAGAAGCTTTTCCGCCTTTTTCTTCAAAGTGTCTTTCGGCTCAGGCTGCTTTTCCTTTTCGGGCGGCTGCGGCGGCGACTGCTGCCGGGTGATCTTGCCTTTGGTCAAAGAGGGAGTTTTTTCCTCAAAAAGAGCCTGCTCTATCCTCTGTAGATAATCTTCGGACAGCTCAGCCAGACTGCTTTCTGGATATTCTTCCTTTATCTGGATGAACTTCTCCCTTGCTTTTTCATATTCCCCTTGATTGTATAGCTTCTTGCCTTTTTTAAAAAGGCTGTAATCATCTCTTCCTAAGATCTTTGAGAAAATCCGGCCAGATCGCGGCTTTTTCTTCTGACTGCTGGCAGTTTCGGCCTCTCTAACAGCTTCAGCTTCTTTGGCAGTTTTGGCCTCTTTGGAAACCTTGCTACTGGCTGCTGCAGAGCTTCCCCTTGGCTGAAAATTGCGGCCTGATTCTGACTGTGATGAGCTTGATCTGATACGCTCAAGCTGCCATTTTGAAGAGCCAAGCTGCAATTCGGACTCACGCTCAGCAACAAGAGTATGATGCGCACAGCCTGAAAAAAAACCGCCAAGAATAGAGTGAAGAGAGAAAGGATAATGCTGACCTCTAACGTATTGATATTAAAGAGAGAGGAAAACTTACACGCTACTTTACTACTTCCGTCCATGCTGTAAACTCCACGATGTTAATATTGGTGCTATTTTTATCTTTGATGGTCGCTCTAACCTTAGTTGAATATTTCTTTTTCCTGCCCCCAGGCCGGATTCCCCCTAGTAGTGAAACCTTCACATAGATATTCCTTTCATACTTTCCAGTCTGAATATGCTCCTGATACTGACTTAGGCTTACTCCACTGATCCATCGCCTCCGCGCCTCAATGCTCATAGGCGCAGGAGAGCCAATGGGGGCGATGGCGTAGCAGGTTGGGAGAAAATCTCTTTCCCCGCTGTAGAGATTCCCATTAGGGGTGTCTGTACTAAACTCTATGGTTATTGGAGGATTATTGGTTTCGACGGACAGAAAAACAGGAATTCTGTTGATAATAAATCCCTCCGCCGAAGAGCCATTTGAGATACCAGCAATGTCAAGCGGCAAAATATCAGGCTCGAGGCGAGAGACAAGAATCGGCAAAACCAAACCGCTAGCCCTAATCTGTCTGCTATCAATTACCTGGCCACAGTCAGCAATTTTCGCTACGGCGATTAAGACAACCAAGATGCTGAAAATGATACGCTTCATCCTCCTCGCCTCTCTTTTGTTCTTAAGATTCTCCAGATTAAATTTGTTCTTCAGATTCTCCAGTTAAAAAGGGAGAAATAAGTAATCCTAAGCGATAAGCAGATGAGCAATTAACAAAAACAACCAGAAAAAGAAATAATCTTCAGAATTCCCTTAAGATTCTCTATTCAAGATTCTCTATTATGCCATTCGATTATGCCTCCTCATGACCCACAGCGAACCTCATCATGCCCCACATATAACACCTCTACTCACCATAGATACCTCTACCACCCACCATAAATACCACTAATACCTCCTCATGCCCCACAGCGAACCCCACCATGCCCCACAGCGACCCGATAAGATCTTGCCAGAGCAGGTGATAATGATTATGCCTCCTCATGCTCCAAGGCGGCCCGCTTCCTCTGGATCAGGGCAATGCCTATGATCCCCGCAATGGCAAGGCAGATCGTAGCAGGATGAGACCACACAGGCACATTCGTAGCTGCTGGCGGTGGCGGAGTCGGCGTGTTTACCGTAGCCGATACATCTATTGTGGCCGAGGCCAGCGGTTCTCCTGCTGCCGAGGCTACCCTGATCAAAGAAGCTGATCCTGCCAATAAGATAGTTCTTATAGTTTTCAACATACTAAAAAAATTCAGCTTATGGCCTACTCTTTTCTTTTCGCTTATTCTTCTTACTCTCATGGGAAAATCCTCCTTATGGTTAGTTATTTTTTAGTGATTCTATATAGCTTGCTGGTTTTTCACTAACAAAGTGCGCAAGCTTGGGGGGGCGGCCCCCCAATGTCTTGCCCCTACAATTAGCCTTATCTGCACCTACAATTGATAGCGTAATTGATCCACTGCGCAACTTGTGTTACCTCCCGCTTTTAGCGAAAGGTCCACGGCGCAACTTGTGCTACCCACTTGCACTTAGCGTGTGTTACCCCACTTAACGATAAAACCACTTGGTTATTTGACCATAAAGGTTATCTTTGATCTTGCCGCCTCTTTTCCACCATAATCTACCTCAGCAGTGGCCACATATTCGCCCGCACTGAGTTTTTTGCCCAAAACTCCCCTCATCCTGGCCACAGTTTTAGGCAGAATAAGGGGGCTGAGAAGCTTCATCTCTATCTGGCCAGCATCATGGTTATAGATATCCTTGACCATGATCCGGCCCTTTGGCTCAAGGTGCGACAGACCGCTATTTTTAACCTCAAGGATAAATTCTAAATTTCCCCCAGACTGAGTCAGGTGCTTAAAATTGACAATCTCAGCCGCAGGCTCAATCTGTCCCGGGACAATAGCTGCAACCTCAACTATTTCCCGCTCAGCTTGTCCTGATGTTGAGCTGTTTTGTCCTGATGTTGAGCTGCTTTGTGCTGATGGTGAGCTGCTAGAGGCCTCCTGTTCTGCGGCTGAGGAGGGCTTTTTTTCAATGACAATGGCCGCATATCGCTCGCCTGGCTCAGCCGAGTGAGGTGCAGCGAATTTGACCGCAATACCACGAGATAGCCTTGGCCCGATCGTGCACTCCCCTATCTCAAGCTCTATGCAGTCTGCGGCTGAATAAGGGGTTGAGTTTTTTTCTCTAAGCACAGTCTCACCCTCAGGGCTGTACTCAAGGTCCTTGACCGACAAGCTCACCTGGATCGGCTCTTGAGTCAGGTTGACAATACTGAAAGAACCAGCCCTAACCCCACCCGGCTGGCCTTTAATCTCAAGGTTAGCTGGCTTTATCTCAAAGGAGCTGGTGGCGGCTGATTCTTTGGGCAGCAAAGAGGCCAGCTCTTGGCTCAAGACTACTTTTTGCTTAGCAGCCAGGGTTTTCTTGCCATATTTTAGATTAAGTATGGCTGTATATTCCCCAGGAGGAATAGGCTTATCCAGCCGACCAAAGAAGGCTACCCGTGCGCCGGGGAAAATACTCTGTGCATCCTCATCCTCCTGCTGGGGCGCTTTTTTCATCCTCTTATTTTCCTTTTCTTCGTTTTTATATTTACGCTCAAGGGCTTCGGTAGTAAGTGGAAAGCCAGCCACTATCTTCCCTGAGCTGTCCTGGAGGCTGATCTTGCCTCTGGCCTTGAATTCAGCCTCGGATGTGTTGGCAATGAGGGCTTCAATACCCGCTGTGCCATCAGCAAGTTTTTTAATTCCTATTTTTTTGAGCTCTGCCTGCTCAATAGTCGGCCTTCCTTGAATATTTAGCTTAAGTACAACCGCGTATCGTAGTTTTATGGATACGCCGGTCGGTTTTTTTTCATAACCTGGCTCGACCATGATCGCCGCCACCCTACTTCCTGATTTTCCAGCCGGAACCAGCACTGTGCCCCTGATCTTAGCCACCTCGCCTGCTGGAACAATAAGATCGGTCTTATCAAGCTTAATCCACGGAGTGCATGAGTAGGGAAGCTCGCCGGCATCGAAAAAATCAACACTTCCATCCTCTTTCTGGGCAACCTCAGCCAGATAAATATGGACCGAAGCATCCTCTTTGGGTGAGGTGGAATAGGCCTCAATGGTGAACTCTCCCTTCTTGTTTGGGGCAAGTTCAAGATTTATGGTCAGCGGCCTAACACCTATCGTGCCGATAGATTCAGAAGGGGAGGGGAAAAGTAGACAGGACAAGATCATCAAACCCAAAATCAAAGCAAACTTATTAATTTTACAAATGGAATAAAAACTTTTCGATCTCAAAATTATATTCTCCTAGAGAAAAATAAGCCTGCACAACCTGTCTGGGTAATTTGATCAGGGTTCCCAAAAACAGGAGGATAATTTTTAGAAAAAGATCAAAAACTTAAGAGGGAAAAGGGCAAAAAGTACTTGCCCTTTTCCCTCCTCACTTCCAGAGAAATAGTTCTCTCTAAAAGCCTTCAAGGAGAAGATACTGTTAACGTGATAGTGGCAGTGTAGTGTCCAGCCTTTTGGGATGAAATAGTAGGTCCTGACTTGGCCCGACCATAGATATGGTATCTTCGCGTTGTCTTGGCAGGCTGCGAAGTTGTGGCCTCACCACATGGAGCATATTGGTCATCACGATTGAAAAAATTAAGCAGCACGTATGGATAAGACTGAGCAGCCCTATAAGAAGTCTTTATGGTGTCGGCATCACACGTTAAGTCAGTCCCTGAAAAATGCAGGGTAACGTCTGAATTTGCCTCAACCTCAAACTGCGCGTTATCCGCTGGGAAAGGACCAGGCGGGATCTCCTCATTTGGAAGCCCCGAAAACCACCCCATATCCATAGGCTCAGACACAACGCTAACTCTTGCCTCTACCCCAACTAAGGCGTTAACAATGCTCCCCCCTTGCCATCCGGCAGCAAAACAACATAATGACCCAGCAAGGATCATTAATAACGCCAAGATACTTCCAAGGAGGGTTTTCATAATTTGTCTCCTTAAGGCAGATTAGTTAGCCGATACGGTAACCGTAACCGTACCAGTATAAGTACCGGCGCTTCTATCGCTAATATCTTCAGTAGTGTTGACGTCCAGGGTAATGGTTGGGTTAAGTGTGCCTTTCTCAGTAGATGTACCATCTTTTATCGTTGCGGTTGCCGGAAGATTGGGCTCGCTATCTTTGGTTAGTTCAACAGGTGATGTGGCGGTAACTGTAACGCTGCAATTAGATTCAACGGTAAAATTAGCATTGTTTGTACCAGAGTAACCATCGCCATCATACTGCACATCAATCGAAATGGATTCCGGTAGATCCCTTATCTGCGCATATTGAGCAACATCAGCAGTTACGCCGATATTCCCTGTTGCAAGAGCAGCCATAGCCATACCATAGAACACTACTACCAAAGCTACCGTCAACAAAGCGATCAATGACTTTTTCATAACTTACTCCTCCTAGGTAAAATAGTTAAAAGTTAATAGTTCAGATTAATCTTACTTAAGGTCTATCAAAGAGAGACAGCTTAATGAAAATTCATGAAAAAGCTGACTATCTCTTTTCTCCCCCCAAGCCTTAAAAAACAACTTTCTGATCCGCAGTATCAGAAAAATCACCTCCTGACCCCTGGTCAGGAAATCATGCAGGGCTCACATTTTTCAGAGCTTGCTCTTTTTCTCACCACTCACCTCCTTTCTTTGAACCCGGCCCTGCGGAAGGCCTATTATTTTTCCTGCCTGTTGATGAGAAAAACCTTACCTTAGGGGGTAGGGTCTTATGGCGGCGGCAGGCAGGTAAAGGTTATAGTGCCGCTATATTCACCTGCTGGATCATCCCATCCGGTCTGTAATTTAAACCAGAGACGGGTAGTAGATGTAGGGTTTCTCTCTGATCGAAAGGGTCTTTGTAAAACCACAACCTCTCGGTCGAGTGGGTGATAATTTCCATCCGCTGGCTTCACCAAAACCCGGGCCGCGGGAATATTCCCCTGACTGCTTTTAAGGGGCGAGGCAGATGTTCCCCATGTTGAAAAAATAATGTTGAAAATATAAAGGGGAGGAGAGAAAATAAAGAGAGAAGAAAGT
>JAILZY010000086.1 GCA_023512255.1 bacterium
ACTATTGTCTTTTACCTCAATACCCTTACCCTGCGGCTTATCTCCTCCTCCTAATTTAAACATGGGGAACATCTGAACCTTGGGATAACTCATTGACAACTGAAAAAGTATTTGATATTCTGTATCAAATTCGAAGTATAAAATAAGTAAAAAAAATAAGTAAAAAGCAGAATTAAGGAGAGCATGATAAAGACATGGAATTAGATGATCTGGTTGTTTCAAAGGCTATTATTGAGCGTTTTTCTGAAAAGCTCCTGAGCTACTCGCAGATCGATGTGGCTATTGTCGGAGCAGGGCCAGCCGGCCTGATGGCCTCTTACGCCATTGCCAAAAGGGGGCTGAAAGTAGCTGTTTTTGAAAGAAGATTAAGCGTTGGCGGCGGCATGTGGGGCGGGGGAATGATGTTCAATGAAATCGTCGTTCAGGAGGAGGGGAAAAAAATCCTGGATGAGCTCGGTGTTACAAGCCGTGAATATAAAGCCGGCTACTATACAGCCGACTCGGTTCAGACCATTACCACCCTAGCCTCTTATGCCACCAAAGCGGGGGCGCAGGTCTTCAACCTAGTATCGGTTGAAGATATCATGGTCCGGGAGGAGCGAGTCGTTGGCCTAGTAGTGAACTGGTCTGCGGTCGATATGGCTGGTCTACACATTGATCCTCTTAGCATCAAGGCTGAGACGATTATTGATGCTACCGGGCATGCCGCTGAGCTGGTTAAGATTCTACGCCAGAAATTGGGAGCCAAGCTGCTGACCGAAACAGGAGACATCATTGGCGAGAAGCCGATGTGGGCTGACCTTGGAGAAAAGAGTATCATCAAGAATACTAGGCAGGTTTACCCCGGCGTATATGTGGTTGGTATGGCTGCTAACGCTGTATTTGGAGCTCATCGAATGGGGCCGATCTTTGGTGGCATGCTGCTTTCGGGATTGAAAGTAGCTGAGCTTGTAGCTGGTAATACCCAAACCTCTTTTGGCCCATAGGGAAATCACAACATTATACACGACATTATATAATGGGTTGACACGATAGGAGGCTTTTGCCTTGAACACACAAATGAAACAAGCTCGAGCAGGCCACCTCACTCCGGAAATAGAGAAGGTGGCCGAACAAGAGCGCTTATCGCCTCAGACCATTATGGAGGGGATCAGCCGTGGGACTATAGTTATCCCACACAATCGGGCACTTCCCAAGTCCAGGATCTGCGGCATCGGCTGTGGGCTTCGAACCAAAGTCAATGCTAACATTGGAACTTCCAAAGATCGCCCCGATCTTGGGCAAGAGATGGAAAAACTGCACGCTGCTCTTGAGGCCGGAGCCGATACGGTGATGGATCTTTCCACTGGTGGCGATATTAATCTGATACGCAGAGAAATCCTGCACCACTCTTCTGTCCCGGTTGGAACTGTGCCGATCTACCAGGCAGCTATTGAATCGATCGAGGAGTTTGGGGCGGTAGTCAAGATGCCGGAAGAAAAGCTCTTTCGGGTAATAGAGGAGCAGGCAGCAGATGGGGTGGATTTTGTTACTATTCATGCCGGCTTAACTATGGATGCGGTCCAGCGGCTGAAAAAACAGGGCAGACTAATGGATATTGTCAGCCGTGGGGGAGCCTTTTTGGTTTCCTGGATGATCCATCACCAAAGAGAAAATCCCTTGTATGAGCATTTTGATCGTCTCCTTGATCTGGCTAGACGCTTCGATCTGGTCTTGAGCCTTGGCGATGGTCTGAGGCCAGGAGCTTTGGCTGACGCCACAGACCGGGCCCAGATTCAGGAGCTTTTAACCCTAGGGGAGCTGGCCGAGCGGGCTTGGCAGGCTGATGTCCAGGTGATGATTGAGGGGCCAGGGCATGTGCCTATGGATCAGATTGAAGCCAATATTGTTCTCCAAAAGAGACTATGCAAAAACGCACCTTTTTATGTCCTCGGTCCTCTGGTAACTGATATTGCCTCCGGCTACGACCATATTTCTTCAGCCATTGGAGCGGCCATCGCGGCCCGAGCCGGAGCAGATTTCATCTGCTATGTTACCCCCTCAGAACATCTTCGGCTGCCTACCCCAGAAGATGTCCGGGATGGGGTGATCGCCGCCCGCATTGCTGCCCACGCGGCTGATATTGCCAAGAAAATCCCAGGGGCTTTAGAATGGGATAATAAGATGTCACAGGCAAGAAAATCTCAGGACTGGCAAGCCCAGATTCAGCTTGCCATTTATCCAAAAACTGCCCAGAGGCTGCGCCAAGCCAGCCCTCCGAAGGAAACTGCCACCTGCAGCATGTGTGGAGAATTTTGTGCTATCGGTATGGTTAAAGATTTTTTAAAATCCTCCCAGCCGTAAAACCTATCAAGGTATTAACCGAGTATTAAACCGACTAAGTGTAGTATGAAACCGACTGGCAAGAAAACAATTCAAGATTGCTTCCTCTATGCTTTGACTCCCCCTAACCTGGAAGCAGGCACTGTCTCCTGGATGAGGCTAAGAGAATCAATTGAGCAGGGGATAGATGCTCTGCAACTCCGCCTTTCGGGAAAAAGCGACCGGCAGATACTAGATCTAGGGTGGCAGATCCGTCAATTGACTCAAGAGGCTGGGGTGGTGATGATCGTAAATGACCGCCTGGACCTTTGTCAAATTCTGGATGCCGATGGGCTGCACCTTGGGCAGGATGATATTCCGCTCAAAGAGGCTAGAAAAATCCTTGGGCCTGACAAAATAATCGGCCTCTCCACTCACACTCTCAGACAGGCTTATGAGGCTGAGGCAGAAGGAGCAGATTACCTTGGCTATGGGCCTTGCTATCCGAGCCTGACTAAGGGAAATCTTTCCCCAAGGGTCAGCCTTGAGGATATTAGCAGGTTGAGCCAAACCCTGAAGATTCCCTTTTTTGTCATTGGTGGGCTTTGTCTGGAAAATCTCTCCCCTATCTTGGCTGCCGGAGCCAGCCGGGTAGCCATCAGCGCTGGAATCTACTCATCTTCCGATGTCCGGCTAACTATCCAAGGCATTCAAAAGCTCCTCCTAAGCCACAGGAAGAGGAGATAGCCAGCCCCATAGAGCAAAAGAGAGGCCATATAATGGTTTAAGATTGGTAGGGTATAACCGATGAATGCTCTTTTCCCCCTTGCCGAAAATGTTTCCTCCCCTCCCCTGATTCGTGCCCTGACCATTGCCGGCTCTGATTCTGGAGGTGGGGCAGGCATTCAGGCAGATCTAAAAACCTTCACCCTGATGGGAGTCTTCGGGCTTTCGGTGATCACGGCTCTTACAGCTCAAAACAGCCTAGGAGTACAAAGCGTTTTTGGTCTGCCGAAAGATTTTGTAGGACAGCAGATGGATTCGGTGCTAAATGATATCGGTACTGATGCGGCCAAAACAGGCATGCTCTGGAGCCAAGGGATCATTGAAGTGGTAGCCGACAAGCTCAAAGGGAAAAACTATCCGCTGGTGGTCGATCCTGTACTTACTGCCAAGCGAGGAGAGCCTCTGCTTCAGCCCGAGGCTATCCCAGCTCTCAAACAACGGCTACTTCCCTTGGCTAACCTGGTAACTCCAAACATCCCCGAGGCTGAGCTCTTAAGCGGCCTATCTCCCCTGACCACTAAAGATCAGATCCGGGATGCAGCTAAAAAAATCATGGACTTATCTGGAGCGGAATCTATCCTGATCAAGGGGGGACACCTTAGCGGTGATCAGATCTTTGATCTTTTTTTTGATGGGAGAGAATGTATGGTTTTTGAGAAGGAAAGAATCAACACCCAACACGTTCATGGAGTAGGATGTACGCTAGCTGCGACCATCACGGCCTTTCTGGCCTATGGCCTGACCGTCATCGAGGCCGTTCAAAAGGCTCAAACAGTGATCAGGGAGGCTATCCGCTCATCCCGGCCCCTGGGCCAAGGCATTGGCTCGGTAAACCTTCGATTCTGTTATCTGCCAGAGGAGAAATATCATGTTTGAGCGCTATAGTATAGGAAGACTTTTTCTTGGCCGTTTCGAATATGGAGTGGATTTACTCGATGAGCTCTACCGACTATGCGAAGATCAGCATATTCGGATAGGAACTTTCTGGGTCATTGGGGCTGTCCAAAGGTCCTGCGTTGGTTTCTATCACCAGGAAGAGAAGCGCTATCAACCGATTAGCCTGGCCACTCCGGCCGAAATTGTCTGCTGTCTCGGCAATATCTCTGCCAAGGATGAGAAGATATTTATCCATGCCCATATCAGCTTGTCCGATGAGCAAGGAAAGGTATGGGGAGGGCATCTCATGCCGGGTACAATTGTCTTTGCCGCCGAATTTCAGATTCAAGAGCTTCAGGGGAGAATTCTACAGCGAAGAGAGGATTTTATAACCGGCCTAACCCTATGGCATAAGGCCTAGTTGTCTTTTCGCTAACAAAGTGCACAAGATGCGGCGGGCATAAGGTCCGCACCTACAATTTATAGCATAATTGATCCGCTGCGCACTTGTGTTACGCACTTAGCGAAAGAACCACTTAGTATTCAAGGAGGAAGCAACAAGTGCCAGCTCTGCTCGTGGCGGATGAATCAGGGCGGATTTACGATCATCCCTATTTGAAACTTGCCGGCCAATCAGGGCATCATTTAGTTAGACCTGATCATAAGCAGCTTATTCCGCTTCCCTTCGGCAGTCAACTGTTTATGATGCCTGGCCGTATTCCTGTCGGCTGGGATAGCCGAGCGAGGCGGTTTACTCCCTGTGAGCAGTTTTCTTTCAATGGAAAGAAAAAGCAGTGCTTTCCTGTAGCCGCCTTCCTCGCACCGGGATTTTTGCGAACCCTACTTCCAGCCACTCAGGTTACTCCAGGAGCAAGCCGCCCTAATCTTCCCCTCTGGGCTTATACTGCTGTCGGCTGGAAGGACGGGAGATTTTGGGTAAGTGCTCTTCAGATTGATCCAAATCCCCACTGGCATCCAAAATACTTTCAGGATGATCAAATAACCGCCAAGGCAGTGCGCTCATTTTTGCAAGAGAAGCCTAAAAACCGGCTAGTGCGGCAACTTTCCCGCTGTGCCCTGGAATACCATTGCTTTGCGGCTAAAAATTTCTTTCTCCAGCGATGGGAGTGCCCGCTGCCAACCTCACCGGTGTGTAACGCCAGATGCCTTGGGTGCCTATCTCTCCAGCCAGGTGAGTGCTGCCCATCATCCCAGGAGAGAATCTGCTTTGTGCCCAAAGTAGATGAGCTGGTAGAGGTGGCCTTGCCTCACCTGATCAAGGCAGAGGATGCCATAGTCAGCTTCGGTCAGGGATGCGAGGGTGAGCCACTGCTTCAGGCAGATACCTTGGCGAGGACAATTCACCAGGTGAGAAAAAAAACCTCACGGGGGATTATTAACCTCAATACCAATGGAAGCCTGCCGGATAAGGCTGAAGAAGTCTATCGGGCTGGCCTTGACAGTGTTAGGGTCAGCCTCAATAGCCTAATTCCTGACTCTTACTGCCGCTATTACTCACCTCATGGTTACAGCTTCGAGCAGGTGCTTGAAACCATACACAAGGCCAGGGAACTTAATCTTTATACCTCAATCAACCTGCTGGTCTTTCCCGGCATAACTGATCGGAGAAAAGAGTGTGAGATGCTCTATCAGTTCATTGAGCAATCAGGCATCAACCTGATCCAAATGCGCAATCTCAATATCGACCCTGATCTTTACCTGGAAAGAATGGGAGAAGAGGATCGAGGAGAATTTGTGCCCATATGGGAGATAGTTGATACGCTAAGGAGAAGGTTTCCCCGGCTCAGGCTGGGATATTTTAACCAATCCGAGACGGTAGTGCGAAAAGTAGCCTGCCGGCAATAAAAAATTTATTTCAAGCTCAAATTGAGCTGATCAAACCAGTCGCCGCGACAGCAAAATAATCTCTACAATCCCCTTCCTGATCATCATCACGGCCATGGCCGCCAAAAACAGATTAACAATCCTGGACAGCACCTCAGCCCCTGACTCGCCGATCAGATAGAGAATCCAGTCCGAGCAGGCAAGAACAAAGCCCACAAGAGCGATATTTAGAGCAACCGCAATAATTACTGCCGTCAGCCTGTAATTCTCCATCAGGATAAGCAGGGTAGTCAAAACAGCCGGACCAGCAATGAGAGGAGTGCCGATCGGAACCACCCCAGCATATCTTCCAACTGGCATACCTCTCTTTTTGTTGTGAATTATCAGGCCATCCATAGCCAAAATAAAAAGGATACTTCCGCCAGCGATCATAAAATCACCACCAGTAATGCCGAGCCAGACAAAGAGCAGTTTCCCCAAAAAAATAAAGCCAAAACATAACCCAAGAGAGGTAATCATCGACTCCAAGATGATAACCCGTCTCTGGCTCTTTTCAAGCCTTCGGGTCAGGGTAATGAACACTGACAGGACGCCAACCGCATCCATAGCTACAAAAATGGGGATAAAAGCAAAAAAGATGGCTCTCAGCATAATTCCTTTCGGCCGCACCCGCTACTTGGGGGCTCTTTTAGAGCCCTTCCCTTTGCTCGCCGCGACCATAACTTGGCGCAGCTATAAAAAGCTTGCGTCAGTTACTACTTAGAGCGATATCCAGGACCTCATCTACCCGATCAACATATTTAAAATCAATTCCTTCAATCAATTGTGGAGAAATCTCCTCCACATCAACCTTATTTCGGGAAGGGAGAACTATCGTGGTGATACCTGCCCGCTTGGCCGCCAGCACTTTCTCTTTAATGCCACCAACCGGCAAAACCAGACCAGCAAGAGTTACCTCTCCAGTCATAGCCACATCCTTCTTCACAGGCCGTCCGCTCAAGATGGAAGCAATAGCAGTGGCAATGGCTGTTCCGGCTGAAGGCCCATCTTTCGGAATAGCACCGGCAGGTACATGGATATGCAGATCGCTGTGATCGTAAAAATCCTCCTTGATCCCATACCGACTGGCAATTGACCTAACATAGGAGAGTGCGGTTTTAACCGACTCTTGCATCACCTCACCCAACTGGCCGGTAATCGTTAATCCCTTCCTGCCTGGCATCCGTAAGGCCTCAATGAATAAGATCTCCCCACCGCTTTCGGTCCAAGCTAAGCCAGTTGCCACTCCTGGGGTAGAGGTGCGCCGGGCCATCTCTGGGAAAATTCTCGGTGCTCCCAGATATTCCCGAACCTTATCCGTGTTAATTAGCTCGTGCTGAACCCCATTTTCCCTAGTAGCTATCTGATAAGCTACCTTGCGGCAAATCTTGGCAATCTGCCGATCCAAATTCCTTACTCCAGCCTCCTGGGTGTAATTGGTGATAATCTCCTGAATGGCTGAGTCATCGAAAGAAATATTTTCTGGCCTAATACCGTGAGCCTCGATTTGCTTGGGAATAAGGTAATTTTTGGCAATATTGATCTTTTCTTCATTGATGTAGCCAGAAAGACGCAAAACTTCCATTCGGTCCAGCAAAGCCGGATGAATAGGCTGCAAAACATTAGCCGTAGCAATAAACAGCACCTTGGATAGATCAAAGGGCAGATCAATATAGTGATCCATAAAACTGACATTTTGCTCTGGATCAAGTACCTCCAGCAGGGCAGAGGAGGGATCTCCCCGAAAATCCACTCCTACCTTGTCAATCTCATCCAGCATAAAGACAGGATTATTGGTTCCAACCCTCTTGATGCTCTGTAAAATTTTCCCCGGCATGGCTCCGATATAGGTCCTGCGATGTCCCCTAATTTCTGCCTCATCCCGTATGCCACCCAGAGACATGCGGATAAATTTGCGGCCCATAGCCTTGGCAATTGACTGGCCTAGCGAGGTCTTGCCTACCCCAGGTGGGCCAACAAAGCACAGAATCGGCCCTTTCATGTCCTGCTTGAGCTTTCGCACAGCCAGATATTCGATCATCCGCTCTTTCACTTCCTTCAAATCATAATGGTCATGCTCCAAAATTTCTCTGGCTCTCTCCAGATCAAGGTTATCCTGGGTCGATACCCGCCAAGGCAAATCCATCAGCCAGTCAAGATAGGTCCTGATGACCACATATTCAGGGGCCGCACTCGGGATAGTCTCCATCCGGCTCAATTCCTTTTCGGCTACCTTGCGCACCTCATCCGGCAAGTCCAAGCTCTCTAGCCGATCCCTCAGTTCCTTGATTTCAGCCTCCTGAGCGCTGCTTTCTCCAAGTTCTTTCTTAATAGCCTTCAGTTGCTCCCGCAGGAAGTACTCTCGCTGACTTTTAGAAATCTCATCAGCCACTTCAGACTGAATCTTGCCCCCCAGTTCCAGAATCTGAATTTCCTTATTCAACAAAGTCAAAAGTTGCTGTAGCTTTGGCTCCAAACCCTCAAGCTCCAAAATCTGCTGTCTCTCCTCGGCCTTAATGTTGATAATGGAAGCAATCATATAAACAACCGAGAAGGGGTCTTCCAAATTAGATACCGCAGACCCTAGTTCATCAGGCAGATAAGAGCTCAAAGCAACGATCCTCTGGAAGTTATCATTCAAATTCCTCAGCAGCGCCTCGGTTCGGTTTGTCCTCTGGTAGGTTTCCTCAATGATTTCAATTTGGCCAAGCAAATAAGGCTCGGTTTGGGTAATCTCCCCTAATCTGATTTTTTTTAATCCTTGAACCAAGAGTCTGAGACTTGAATCTGGCATCTTTACCAGTTTCAGGATGCCGACCGCGGTTCCAATATGATAGATATCATCGAAACCGATTTCCTCCACCTTAGATGATTCTGGCTTGATCAAAAAGGTTCCGATAATCCGGTCTTTTTCCATAGCTGACTGGACCGCAGCAATGGATTTTCTCTTGCCAATTACCAGGGGAGATGCTGTGTATGGCAAAACAATCGTATTTTTTAATGGCTGAACCGGAATTAGCCGGCCAATTTTACCAAATTGATACTCTTCTATATCAGTTATTTCCATGAGTTCATTTCCTCAAGATGCTGCTGTTAGCATTATTTATAGTACTTATGATATTGATTATTATACACCTTCCTTTCAATAAGCGCTACCCCCTACCCCTATAGTAGTCGTACTCTCCTGAATGTTTTGGCTACATATTTTAGGCAGTCTTATGGTTAAAAAGCCATTTTCGTAATACACTCTAATTCCCTCCTTATCAACCTCAAAGGGAATATGAATAATCCGCTCAAAGATACCATATTCGACCTCAAGCTGATGGTAGAGGATATTTGCCCCGCTGATTCTCTCCTTCCTCTGCCCCCAGATCACGAGGTAATTATCTCTAAAGCCAAGGCGAATATTATCCCCACTGATACCTGCCAGCTCAACCTCAATCACAATTTCCGAACTCAATTCATAGACATTAGTAAAGGGATACCAGCCTCGCTTTCGGGGGAAAAGTGAGGGCTTCTGGGGGTGAAATAGATCATAAAAAACCCTCTCCATGTATGAGCAGCTAATCTCAAATCTCTTCTCATCTTTGCCTTTATCCTCTACTTCTATCTCAATCTTATTCATAGATAACTCACTCATAGATAAACCTCCGATAACTCACTCATAGATAAACCTCCACGAATCCAAGCTCAAAGAATTTATATCAAATAGTTATAAATAATTATCTAATGCAATTATCTAATACCCATAAGCAGTCTAAAATCAACAAAACAGACCTTATAAAATAAAAAAATCCTATATTAAACTTTCGGTAGATTTTTACCAATACGAGCACAAAGAAAAAATTCAAAAAAATCATATCTCTTCGCGGAGGCAAGATAGAAGTGGTGGCTTAAGATAATGTGGTTAGCTAAGAGATTTAATAATAATAACCTGACTGAAGGTGAGTACTCACTGTTTAGTGATTGCTGGTCTTAATCAAAACCTTGATTAGTGAGGATTATTGAGAACTTGATTGAGAGCTATAACCCAATGCTGGTTGTGATTTGATCAAGAAATTTCTGGCATAAAAATTGACTACAAACTGCGCAAGATTCTAACCCTTTTTCATAAACGCAACAGCGAAAAATAGGGCATCTCCCCCAAAACATAATTCCCTTCTGTCTGAGGCAGCCAAGACAATTATTTCTATAAAATTGACAATCTCCACAATTCAATCCGCAGATTGCCTCAAGCTGCTCACCGGTTTTCTCCCTAGATTTACTGCTCTGAGCACTAATCTGACTTCCCATCTGCTAGTCCCCCTCCTTTTAGATCTTGAAATATTTAAGCTTATTGTCAATATTAACTTATTGTCAACATTATAAGTTTATTACCGGTATTCCACTTAGTGGTCTTTTGGCTAATAAAGTGCGCAAGCTGAGCGGGCACAAGGTCTGCCCCTACAATTGATAGCATAATTGATCCCCTATTGATCCCCTGCGTACTTGTGTTAAGCACTTAGCGAAAGACCCACTTATTGTCAACATTATAAGTTTATTACCGGTATTCCACTTAGTGGTCCTCTCGCTAAGCGAGAGAGCAGATCCAATTGCACAATCAATCGTAGGGTAATTACCTAATCAAATGAATAAATACCTTAAGCCATTATGAATTGTTTTTATAGACGCTATTTTAGTAATTTCCTTATGATTTTTTATTATAGATTAAAGTGATTAGAGAAAAATAAAAAAAATTCTACTGCTCAATACACAATACAATAGAAGAGGGAAACTTCTGGAGGGAATAAATCAGAAAAGGCTAAATAATAAAACAAAGCATTACGAAATCAGCCTTGATAAGCTATTTTTGATAAGCTTTTGCTGACCGAGCTAAACTAACCTAATCAATTCTCCCCTTTTTTCTCTATGCTATCCAATTTCTTTTGGGCTATCTTAGCCTGCTCAGATTTGGGTGCTTTCTTAATTACCTGCTTAAACAAAATGCTGGCCTCTTTTGTTTTGCCAATAGCCTGAAAGGAGAGAGCCTGCTTCAGCATGGCTGGGATCAATTTATCTCCCTTAGGATAATTCTGAATAACCTTCTCATATTCCAGGATCGCTTTTTCATATTTCTTCTGATTAAAAAAAGATTCTGCTATCCAAAACTGAGCATTATCAGCCAAATCGCTCTTAGGAAACCGATCCAAAAAGGCCAAAAATTTACTCTGGGCTCTGGCCCAATCCTGCTGAACAAAAGCCTGATGAGCCTCCTCATACATCCCCCGCTCGTCAATTTGACCAAGTTTTTCAGAAGGGTTAATGGGAGCCCTATCGTTGGAAGAAACCTCAGGAGTAGAGGACCCTGATGGGGGATAATCGGAAGAACTCTGGAGAGGACCTGGTTGTGAAGCCATATTTTCCAGATCCTCTCCCTCAGAAGACACCCCTGATTGATGGTATAATTCCTCGATCTTTTTCCTGATCTCTTCTTGAAATTGAAGAGATCGTATTCTCTCATTCTCGATTTCTCGGGACAGATCCTGAAATTTCTGATCAAATTTCCTCCACAGGTTCATATTTTCCTGCTCAGCGGTAATATGGGAGCGAGTCTCCTCTTGCAGGCTATTGAGTTTGGCTTCCAAATCAGCTAATCTTCTGACATGGTCAGGGATCTGACTTTCCCTGCTCTCAAGCCGCTTTAAGCGAGTCTCAAGATCATAAACCTGATTGGATAGCTCACTTACCTGGAGAATCGCCTTATTGACATGAGGCTTAAGATCCATAACCTCCTGCTGGGTAGCGCAACCACAGATAAAAACAGCACTCACCACTCCCAAGCTAAGCCAGTATCCAATGAACCTTTTTCTGTCCCTCAAGATCATAGACTTTTCCCTGTAAAACCGATTTTATTCTAATTCTAAAACTTATGGCAAGATCACAATATGAGCACGACGATTTTTAGCCCAGGCCTCTTCATTATGCCCAGGATCGAGCGGCTTTTCCTCTCCATAACTAATGGTCGAGATATTATCAGCCGGAATGCCTAAGGAAATCAGATAGTCTCTAACACTGGCCGCTCTTCTCTCACCAAGGGCTAGGTTATAGCTGTTAGAGCCTCGCTCATCACAATGCCCTTCAATCTGAATTTTGACTCCAGGAGATTTTTTCAACAACTCGGCATTGGCATTCAGAATCTCACGAGCTGTATCAGTAAGATCTGAGCGGTCAAACTCAAAGTTAACATCTTTGAGGGCAGAGCTTTCAAAAACTGCTCCCTCAATTCCAGGCTCCTCGGCCTTAGTGAGCGTCTTCTCAAGTTCGCCCTCTTTGGCTTCCTCCTCAGGAGCTGCAGGCTGTTCCGCAGGTTTTTCAACCGGTTTGGCTACTTCCTCCTCGGCTTGAGGAGCTATAGGGGGCTCTGTCTTGACCTTCTTGGCACACCCTGCGGCCAGACTGATCAGGCAAACTGATACCATAAGACCCACGCATCCTCTCACCGTTTTCATAATAGCATTCTCTTTAAGCATAAAAAAACCTCCTTTTACTTATTTATAAGTGTTTTTATTAAAGATAGATAAAAAAGTATGGATAAAGATAGTAATATAGCTACTTTTAAAAAAATAAATAATCAACTTATTCTAAATGTGGTGACCATGCGGGGTTGGTAGCTTCCCCCCGAAAGGTTGTTAATCTTCTCTGATAGGTACCATTGATACTCATGACATAGATAGCCGCCCCTCCCTCCTTTGTAGAACTAAAGGCAAGATAGCGCCCATCAGGAGCCCAAGTAGGGTCTTCGTAATTACCTGGACCCTGCGTAAGTTGCCGAACCTGTTCTCCATCTGGCGTAGTCAAAAAGATCTTAAACGATCCACCTTGACGACTACAGTAAGCGATCCAATCTCCCCTTGGAGACCAAGCAGGAGAAACATTATAGTTTCCCTGATAAGATAGTCGCCTGATATTTTTCCCATTGATATCCATGACATAAACCTGCGGACTGCCGGTCTGGTCCGAGACAAAGGCTATCTGTCTCCCATCAGGAGACCATGAAGGTGAAGCATAACTAGCTGAGCCCGAAGTTATAGGAATAGCCGAGGTCTCGCCCACCTTGGTCAAGAAAAGATGCGACCGATTATCCCGCTTTAACATGAGGATCATCTTCTCTCCCTCAGAATCACGAAACCAAGTTGGACAGGCATTTAATCCATTTCGATAGGAAATTCGATAATTCTTTCCCGATTCAAGGTCAATGGCATAGAGGTCTGGATTTCGCTTCATGTAGGAAGTATACAAAAGCCTTTTGCCATCCAATGTCCAACGAGGCAAGATATTTATCGACTTATTCTGGGTAACTGGCCGAAGGTTTTCCCCATCAAAATCAATCAAATAAATCTCCTTATTCCCAGTCTGATTGCCAACAAAAGCAATTTTGGTATCAAATACTCCCTTTTCCCCAGTAATCTGAAAGACAATTTCATTGGCGATTCGATGAGCTATCCGACGCCATTCCGACACCCTACCCTCATAACGGGTGCCTTTGATGAACTTTTTTTCCACCAAATCATAAAGCCGAAAACTCCCAATCAGGGAATTTTCAACTACCCGGAAACTCCCCGTTACCAGGGCATCTACTCCACTCCCACTCCAGGCTTCCAACTCGGAGCGATCAAGAAAACTCCTACTTATCTGAGCCTGGGGCGGAAAATCTTTCGGCTCAATAACCCGAAAAAATCCTGACAGGACAAGATCATTCACCACCACCCGATTAATATTTCGGGCGATCTCCTGCTCCCTTCCACCCATTTTTTGGGGTGAAGTGAAATCAGCTACCGCAATCGGGAAGGGAGCAAGCTCTGGATTAGTAATGGTATCAAGATAAACCTTCCCCTCTACGCACCCTGCATCCATTACTGCCAAAAAAAAGCCAAGCAGGATGAACTCTAAAATTCTCTTTATCCAAAGATTCTGCAAACTATAAAACATTACGTTCTCTACGTCAATAGTTTCTTCGATAGTTTCTTAATAAACTTATAAACTTACGCATTAAGCGTTAGTATTAATTAGTGTCTGTCCGAAATTGACTAACTTATTGACAATATTATGTTAATTAGTATTATTATAGGCTCTATCTTTTAAGAGTTCGTAACCATTTGAAATAATTATTAATTTTTCATCTATTTCATCCGATTTTTAACGA
>JAILZY010000087.1 GCA_023512255.1 bacterium
ATAAGAGCTAAGCCCCTTCGAGGGTTTATGGTTGTTCTGATATAGGGTTTATGGTGTCTGATATATAAGAGCGAATAAATAATATCCGAAAATATAGATAGAAAAATAAGAGAGCCATAAATAGAATGTCAAAGGAAAGCAAAACTAAAAAGCAGCTCCTTGAAGAAGAGGCAAGATTGCGCCAGCGAATCGCTGAGATGGAAATACTTGAGGCTGAGCATCGAATTATCGAAGATGAACTTAGGCAATCGAAGAGAGAGCTTAGCATCAGGAATGAAATCATCTCTATTTTTCTTACTACTCCTGATGATGAAATGTATGCCAAGGTGCTGCGGGTGATCCTGAAACATACTGAAAGCCAATACGGATTATTCGGATACATTGATCAGGAGGGAAACCTGGTCTGCCCCTCTCTGACCAGGGATATTTGGGATCAGTGCCAGGTTCCTCATAAGAATTTCATCTTTCCACGCGAGCAATGGGGAGGTCTGTGGGGCCAGTCTCTCAAAGAGAAGAAAACCCTTTGCTCAAACAAGCCGCTCCCTGTGCCTGAGGGCCATGTTCCCATCTTAAAGACTCTGATCGTGCCGATCATCCATGGAACAAAGCTGATCGGCCTTTTGGCGGTAGCTAACAAGGCAGAAGATTATACGCCGCAGGATCAGACCATGCTTGAGACTATCGCTGACCACATCGCGCCTGTTCTCCATGCTCGGTTGCAGAGAGACAGGCAGGAAGCAGAGCGGCAAAGATCGGAAGAGAAGCTTCGGGAATCCGAAGCCAAGTATTCGGCTCTGGTAGAGCAGGCCAAGGATGGGGTAGTCATTGTCCAGGATGAGGTTCTCAAATTCGCCAATAAGGCTATGGAAACCCTGAGCGGCTATTCGGTTGAAGAGTTGATTGGAAAATCCTGCTTTGACATTGTGGCTCCCGAACATAGAGACTTTGTTGCTCAAAGACACAGGCTGCGCCTTCAGGGTTTGCCGGTCCCCGCCTCTTATGAAATCAAACTATTGGATAAGAATGGGGCCAAAAAGGAGGTTGAGGTTTCCGTCGGGTTGATTAACTACCAGGGCAAACCAGCAATTACAGCCTTTATCCGTGATATCAGCGAGCGGAAGCGTATGGAGGAGGAGCTGCTTAAGGTTCAAAAACTTGAATCTCTCGGCATCCTGGCCGGCGGCATTGCTCATGACTTTAATAATCTGCTGGCCGTTACCATCGGCAACCTCTCTCTCCTGGAGCTTGAGATCAGCGGATATGGAGATACCGCCTCTGAATTACTGGAGGCGATCAAAACAGCCTCTTATCAGGCCAAGAGGCTGACCCAGCAATTGCTTACCTTTGCCAGGGGCGGGGCCCCGATCAGGAAGGTTGCTTCTGTGTCTAACCTATTGAAAGATGCGGTCAATTTTGCCTTAAGCGGCTCGCGGGTAAAATGTGAACTAATCATTCCAGATGATCTGTGGCCAGCCGAAATTGATGAAGGCCAGATTAGCCAGGCTATTGATAATATAATTATCAATGCCGAGCAGGCTATGCCTGCCGGCGGCCTGATTAGGGTATGGGCTGAAAATGTTACTGTTGAGCCAAACCTCAGCCTGCCGTTGAAACGGGGAGAGTATGTCAAGATCTCGATCCAAGACCAGGGGGTGGGTATTCCGGAAGAGAATCTACCGAAAATATTTGATCCATATTTTACCACCAAACAAAAGGGGGCAGGGCTAGGGTTGTCTATTGCCTACTCAATTATTAAAAAACATTGCGGATACATCGGCGTAGAATCTGAGCTTGGGGTCGGCAGCGTATTCCACATCTATCTTCCAGCCACCAGGCAGGAAATCTCCACCGCTCCTTCCGGCGGGGTTAGCGAGGAGAAATTCTGCTGCGGCTGGGGGAAAATTCTGCTAATGGATGATCAGGAAATGATTCGAAATATGGCTAGACAGATGCTGACCCGGCTTGGATACCGAGTTGAATTTGCCTCACATGGCGAGGAGGCAATCAGGCTCTTTCGCCAAGCAAAGGAGTCGAAAGATCCTTTTTGTGCTGTTATTCTGGATCTAACCATACCGGGAGGCATGGGAGGCAAAGAAACCATCCAGAAGCTGAGGGAGATAGATCCTGAGGTTCGGGCCATTGCCTCAAGCGGTTATTCGAACGATCCAATCATGACCGAATATCAAAAGTACGGCTTTAAGGGAATCGTCAGCAAACCATATGAGATTAAAGAATTAAGTGAGGTGCTGCAAAGGGTGATCATGGGCAATGAGGGCCCTGCCCAAACCTTCGGCTGACATCTTGGGGGAGAGCTCATAAGTTACCATATTTATCATAACTTACCATCTTTATTAAAGGATTAAAGGCTCTCATACTCTCCCTCCCTTGATGTGAGGGAGGCTTTATTGGGGGTGAATAAAAGCCTCACACCCTACCCATTGCAAGGGAGAGGAATTGTGGGGAAGATCTCTGGGGAGAGCTTTAGTCTCTTGGCTTGGGTCTCTTGGAAGGGGGTGATAAATGCGGAAGCTTGTGCGCCAGGGGTGGATAAGCGATTTATACGAGCAAGCTTATCATCATGGAATTGCTTAAGTTAGTGGTGGTTCAAGAGAGGGTTTTAAACTTCTGATGTGCAGGAGAAAAGGAGCGGGAGAGAAAGGAGCGGTCATGATAAGGGAGACAGTGAGGTCTTGGTGGATCATTGCCTGGATATTGCCGTTGGTCGTGCTGAGCGCGGCATCGGCTAAAGAAGCCTCTCACGAAGCTTCTGGAGGAATAGCTGCTGATCAGGTCCTTAAGATGCTGCTTGATGGAAACAAGCAGTATGCAGCCGGAAAACTTACCCATCCTAATTCAACACCGCAGCGTCGGCAGCAACTCGTTGCAGGCCAGCATCCCTTGGCCATTATCCTCAGTTGTTCGGATTCGCGGGTGCCGCCGGAAATTATCTTTGATCAAGGGCTTGGAGATTTGTTTGTGGTTCGGGTAGCTGGAAATGTAGTCGATAATTTGGCTCTTGGAAGTATCGAATATGCAGCCGAACACTTAGGGGTTCCCTTGATTGTGGTCCTGGGGCATGAGAAGTGCGGCGCAATAACCGCCGCGGTTGAGGGTGGCGGCAAGGCACCTGGTCATATTGAGGCTGTGGTAAAAGCCCTGAGGCCGGCTGTTGAGAAGGTGAAAGATAAGCCTGGGGATAAGGTAGAAAATGCGATCAAGGCCAATATCGAGCTGATTGTCGAGCAGCTTAAGACCTCACGACCGATTCTGGCTGAATTGGTCAAAGATGGCAAGCTGATGATTGTCGGAGCGCGCTATGATCTCGATACTGGTCTGGTGGAGATCATAAATCAGTAATACCTGATAATAGGGATGAACAAGAGGTCGAGGTAGGGTAAGCGAGCAGGCCACCCTACCCTCCCCTTGCCCTTTAACGAGCAGCGATAAGGTATGGTAGCGGCGGCTAATTCGGCAACAGTGCCCCCTGCCCCCTCAAACAGCGCCCCCTGCCCCTGAACAAGCAATGAAAGGGCATTCTAATCTTATCGAGTAACGCCTAAGAACCTTATAGAGTAACGCCTAAGAATCCCCCCACCTCTGAATAAGTAGCGAAATAGGGGAAGGGCTGCTATGCTGAAACTAATCACCTATTAATCCTGACCTAACTTCAGCCTTTGCAGAAACGAGGTTAGGAAAACTCAAGTAGGGTATCAAATATTCCCGATGCCCTGGGGAAAGGAGGTCGATAAAAAGGTAACCGGCTCAGGATAACCTGTAAAATAAAGGACTCCCACTCATGGAATTGAAGGAAATCGGCACAGTTGTCTCCGAGATCAAAAAGCTTAATCAGGTGCGGCATCTTCTTCGCGATGGATGGACCGCCGACACCTGCACAATCAAACTCAAGCCTCAATATCGACGGGGATTAGGCGGTTTAGAAGGCTTTTCACGGGTTATAATTCTCTACTGGATCAGCCGACACAAAGAATGGAAAATGCCCAAGGACAATCCCAAGCCCAAGCGGGTTAAAATCTTTGCCACCCGTATTCCGGTTCGACCAAACCCTATTGGCTTGTCAGTGGTTGAGCTGCTCGATTTTTCCCCTGAAGATGGCACCCTGACCGTCAGGGGACTGGATGCTATTGATGGCACTCCGGTTCTGGATATCAAACCCTATCTGCCCCATTTTGACAGCTTTCCAGAGGCCAGTGTACCAGAGTGGATCGCCCGCTACCTGAGAGATGACGGCTCAAGTCATACCTGAGAGATAGCTCAAGCCAAGATAGATGGCTCAAGCTATACCTGAGAGATAGCTCAAGCCAAAATAGATGGCTCAGGCTGAGAGAGATTCCCCAAGCTGAGTAAATTAAGTTTCATCTGCCCTGTGAAATCAATTTATCTTGTGCATCTGATTGATAAATCTTAAATTTTTTGGGAGATATGAAAATATTTTCCCATTTCTTTCAGTTAAACCTCGCTTTCGAAAGCTAGGGTCTTTAAATTTTATCGGCTCATCCTGACTCAATCCTAAGATAATAGGCTAGGTTAAAATTTGACATCAATATTGCATTAATAGTTTATTAAATAATTCTATCTAAAAAATCCCCCCAAAGAAAGGCCCAGCCATGGCTAAGGAGCCTTGCTATTTATTATCACTTGTATCTATTCTTATAAATTTATCACCTATAAATTTATCACCATCATTGAATCCTTTTATTACTATCAGTTATATCATAACATCGCATACTGTAACATACAGGAGGAGAAGGTTTATGAGAGAAAAACTAGGTGCATTTTTAATATTATTTTTTGCAGCTTTTCAGCTTATTATGGCCACCACCTGCCTGGCTAAGGTTATCAGAGTGGCAAAAAGCGGCGGAGACTACACCAGCATTCAGGCAGCCATCAATGCCGCCTCGGCTGGAGACACAATCGAGGTCGGCCCTGGGGTATACAATGAAAACATCACCATCAACAAAAACTTAGACCTGATCGGAGCAGGAGCGACCACCTGGATTCCGCAGCCTCCCCTCTCAGGCGGCATTGCTCAGATTGAGCCCGGCATTTTGATTGCCAAGTATCCAATCACCAAGCCGCCCTTACCCGATCCCCCGCCGGAAATTTTTAATCCCACAGAAGTCTTCAATCCTACATTAGGATTAAATATCAGAGCCAGAGATGACCTGTCCCTAATCAATCTGCCAACAATAAATCTGCCAACTACCATAACCCTACCAGGCTCAATCCTGCAACCTTCACCTATTATTCAGCTTCCTGGAAAGGAGATTGACTATCCTGGTCCTACCAGCAGCCTGGCCGTTAAAATTCCCTCTTATGGATCGCTTTATGCAGGGCCACAGATCTTAATCCCCGGGCAGATAAAGCCTTTTCCGAACGGAAGCATTATCCAGGGGAAGGGATCAGGGCATGTGGTAACCTTCACCGGTGTCTCAGCCGGCAGTATCCGCGGTTTTACCATCACTAACAGCGGCTCCCAACATGCGGGCATCATGCTCTACAACAGCCGCAATCTAACCATTGCCTGCAACCGACTGTCCAAGAATAAGGATGGGATTGTAGCCTCTTCCTCTTCGGCTATTGTCCGCAATAATGTATTCGATGAGAATGGCTTTAGTGATAATTCACTCTGTGATTACGGCCTATGCTGTCTGAAATCGACCCTCTCTATTACCAATAACCTGGTCATTAACCAGGAAGTCGGCCTCTATATAGCTTGGGAGGAGTCAAGCGGCACGGCCATAATCAATAATACCATCACCGGCAACCGCTATGATGGAGTCTGGTGTTATCGCTCTTCGCCGGTGATCAAAAATAATATCATTACCCAAAACGGCTATGGCATCTGCGCCATATACAGCGCGGCTCCCGAAATTTCCTACAATGACGTCTGGGGAAATGGGCAGGACTATAATCAGCAAACAGGCGGCCTAGCCGCACCAGGCCCCGGGGATATTTCCGCTGATCCGCTGTTTGTCAATCCTGATGAGGGAGACTATCACCTTGATCTTCTCTCACCTTGCATTGATGCAGGTGATCCGAATCCGATCTACAACGATCCTGATGGCAGCAGAAATGATATGGGCCTCTACGGCGGCCAGGGAGGCTCTCTTGGGACTCCCGCAGGCCAGGAAAGCGGCTTTGTTTTTACTGACATTGGGCTCATTCCGACCGCGGCTATTCCTCAGGATCAAGATGATCCATCCTTTGGGCTGGCTAAGGTTAGTCAAACTATGGCTGAAAAGCTGAGAATCCCTCAGTGGGTAGATTCTCCTTTCGGAGGCCAGATCAGGATTTTCGGCCAGTTTGGCCAGCTTGACCAGGTCGATTTCTACCAAATTCTAGCTGCTAGATGGAAGAATAATGATACTACTGCCCCTTCAGATAGTGATTTTCTTCCGCTTAAGGAGCCTCTAGCCAAGGTAAAGACGACGATTGATGGCGGAAAAGTCAATCATGAAATTGTTACCCTTGGGCCGGTTGAGCGGGGCGGTTTCTCCTCCCTATACGAATTGAACAAGGGTGAGTGGTGGTCTCAGCCTACGCTTCGCCTGATCTGGAACACCACGGCCTGGCCAAATGGAAAATATACCCTAAAGTGCAGGGCCTTCAAATGGAACAGCTCGAAAACCGCTCTGATCGACGCTACACCGAGCTCTTCCATCCCCCTGACCATAATTATCAACAATAGCCCGCCAGCCGCCCGGATTCACTGGGTTAAGTACAGCTCCAGCAATCCTAACTACGACCCGGCGGTTGATGGCAACATCCCAGAGTGTGGGTTGATTCACCTTACCCATAACCGCGAAAACTTGCGGTTTGTCATCACTGCCTCACACCCTGAAGGGTATCTTGACTACTTCAACCTTGATTGTCTGTGGGGCAAGAATAGACCGGGTGGTGTGATCTGCTATCAGAATTATGCCACAGCCACACCCTCATCACCCCACATCTGGTATGGAGTCAGTCAGCAGGAATTTTCCCTGCCCAGCAGCTTTAATCAGTGGGAGAATTGCGCCTATCAGTTCCGGCTATATGCCCGATCACGGGCCACGGATGGCTATACTCACCTCTATGGAAGAGAGTTTAACGATCATTACACCATCGAGATTGGCTCTGGCTCAGCCTGCACTTCATCAGGAGTTGCCGGTGACCTCAACAACGATGGCCGAGTAACCATTGACGAGTTGACCAGGGTTATCAATGCCTTCCTGGGCAGAAAATAGGAAGGGAGGAAAGACTAGTTATGAAAAGAAAATTATGCCTCATTCTGACCTTGGTTTTCACCATAACCTGCGGCTGGCTAGGTGGAAATATTCCAGAGGTAGCGGCACAAGCGAAGGCCGTGAGCATCAATCTGGCCAATGCCAGCGCAGCAGCCGGCACGACGGTCTTGCTGCCCTTGTTCTTGCAGGCCGCCGGCGCCCAGGTGGGCTCTTTGGCCATTGATATCGGCTTTAATCCCAAGATGCTCCTAAACCCCTCGGCCAGTATCAATCCAGCTCTTGACGCCGGCTCATCGAGCAGCTGGATATTAATCAGCAACACCCCATCGCCTGGCATCTTCCGGCTGGCCATCATTCCCAACTATACCGCTGGCCCAAGGATTGACCAATCAAGCACTCTCATTCCAGATGGGCAGGTAGCCACAGTTACCTTTTTGCTGTCTTCGTCTGCTCCTCCTGGAAGCAAGCTTTCCCTGACCAACACTCCCTCATCCTGTACTCCTAAAGGGGAACTTCTGGCCACCATTGGCCTGGGGGCTGAGATCACGGTCAGCTCTCAAGTTTCAGTCGAGGAGATTTGCGATGGGAAGGATAATGACGGCGATGGCCAGATTGATGAAGGGCTAAGCCGCCCCTGCTCGACTGCTTGTGGTCAGGGCTATGAGGTTTGCCGCAATGGGCAATGGGTTGACTGTAGCGCACCTTTGCCCCAACCAGAGATCTGCGATGGGAAGGATAATGATTGTGATGGTCAAATCGACGAAGAAGTGCCTTGGAACTTTTATTTTGCGGATCATGACGGCGATGGATATGGGCAGGCTGCCGAGAGTAAGAAGGCTTGCTCTGCTCCTTCTGGATATGTCTCAAATAGCGACGATTGTGATGATACCGATAGCCATGTTCATCCTGGTGCTCAGGAGATCCCCTGCAACGGTAAGGATGACGATTGCCAGGGAGGAGATGATACGACCCGCTGCGGGCAGCAGCAAACTTCAGGAGAGTGTGAGGAGGATGATTCAGGAGATCTGGATATTCAGGGAGCTTTGGGGCAGCCAGGCCAGGAAGTCAAAATTGGGGTTAGGGTCAGATATGCACCTTCCTCAATCTCGGCCTTTGGGTTCGATGTCCTCTATGATACCTCTAGGCTCAGGTATACGGGCTCTGAGAGGGGAAATCTGACCACCTCTTTTCCCCTATTTGAGGTCAATGAGATCGCCCCTGGCCGGGTGAGGGTAGGTGGCCTGAGCCAAAGCCCCCTCCCGCAGGGAGCAAATGACTATCTGGTCTGGCTGAAATTTATGGTCTTAGGCAGTCAGCCGGGGCAGGGATGCTATTGGCTTGGGCTCGATAATCTGATTGATGATCTCGTATTATTTTCTCCCTCTGGCGGCTGTTTCTGTTTTGGGAGAAGCTGCACTGGGGATCAGAATGGCGATGGGAACATCACTCCCCAGGATGCCCTGCTGGTCTTTCGCTGCTACCTTGGGCTAATCCAATGCCCTGAGTGTGCTGATGTTGACGGCAATGGAAGTGTTACTCCGGCAGATGCCCTGTGCCTGTTCAAACGCTACCTAGGACAGCCTTCTTGTTTGGATTGATGGGCTTTAGTGGGCGCAAGGAGCTTTTGTCTGACCCATAAGCAGGTGGGCTTTAGATGTCTTGCGTGTCCCCATATCGCCGTGTCTCCGTGTCCTCCCATAAGCAGGTGGGCTTTAGCGCCTTGCCCTAAAAGCTTCAAGAAGCCTGGCTGAAGGCATTTTCGCTTTCAGCCAGGCTTTATCATCTAGCATCCCATTTTAAGATAATAAATCCCATTTTAAGACAGACAATTCCCGCACCAATCATCCCAATTGATTATGTCGCTTTTTATCTCTAATTAACACTCTTCTAATTACCAATAATAGTACTAAATTTTTCAATGACCTAAGCCTACCGGCCCATTCTGTAAATATTTTTCAAACCAGGATGGCCTAATAAATGCAGATAAATAAAGAAGTTAACATTACATTGAAGTTAACATTACATTTTTGTACTAAAACAAGGGGGGAAGGAAGTAATTATGGAGACAGGAGGTTTATTTTTATTATTTTTATTTTTCATTCATCATATTTTTATCATTTTTTTATCATTTTTCTCATAAGAAGTTATCAAAAAAGTTATTATTAAGAAAAGAGTTAATTATTATGAAAATCAAAAAGTTATTTTATTTTTTATTTATTATATTTTTTATTGTTTTCAATTTTGGAAAAAGTATAAAAAGTGAGGCCTTTCCTGTCGAAAAGATCAAATCAGATAATGAGATTTTAGAATCAGTAAAAAAAATTCTTTTTTTATTCAATCCTAAACTGCGGACTCAAATTAAATTAGAAGTTCATCAGGGAGTAGTATTTCTTTCTGGAATAATTAATACTCTAAAAGATCAAGAGGAAGCAATCAATATTGTTAAAACAGTTACTGGTAATGGAGTGATTGACTATTCGATTCTAAATCCCGCAATCTGCCGCGATAAGGATATCAAAGATAATATCTTGGTAGTCTTTTTGGATGATCCTAGCATATATGCTCCGGATTTAGGAATCCAAGTGTTGAACGGAGTGGTAACCCTGACCGGATCTGTAGCCAGCGCATGGGAAAAAGAAGAGGCTGTCAATGCTGCAAAGGGAATTGTGGGAGTTGTCAAGGTAGTTGACCGCCTAAGTATTGATTCCCAAAACAAACGGTTAAGAAGGATGGAGTGGCTGGATATAATCACCACCATTTTTGCTCAAGACAGATACCTTTTTGATAATCAGCTTAATATCAAAATTGGTGATAGTCTTGGTGATGGCCGGATTATTGTTCGGGGAGTTGTTGATACAGCTATGGAAAAGAGCCTTGTATCCCAAAAAATTTTGGCCCTAGAGATAGGAGAAGTTGATAATCAATTAATAATCGAAAAGAGCAACCAGGGCTATATCCAAAAGGCGTCCTTTAATCTCAATGATTCGGAGATTCACCGAGCTATCGATCGCCTTATTTATCTGGATGAAAGGATACATAAGGGGAAAGATATTGTAATTCTAGTAGATAATGGAGTTGTTAGCCTTCAGGGCAGGATTGCTAATGACTATGAAAGAGAGATTCTGAAGCAGGATATTCGGAGTGTAGATGGAATTCTATTCATCAAAGATATGCTAATTACAGACGAGACTTCTCGTGGAGATATGGATATTGTCCAAGATATTAAACGAGCCTTTGGATATGAGCCGGATCTTGCAGGAGCTGATATAATGATAACTTGTAAGTTAGGAAAAGTTACTTTAAATGGCGAGTTAGATCTTGCTGCCAAAGATTTGGCTGAAAGCCTATTGCTCAGAGTAGTCGGAGTAAAAGAATTTTCCAATCAGATTCGGATTGTACCCGTATCAGTTTTGGTTAAACCGAAAAATTATGTTGTAAGATCCTCTTCTTCTAACTTAATTAATTGGAATCTAGAAGTAGAAAATAAATCCTTTCAGATCTGTATAGATAAGGAGAATGAAACAGTAACTATTCGAGGTAATGGGGAAGACCTAAAGCAAAAAGATAAAGTTGAAGATATTGTAAAGTCTAGGGCTCCGAGTAATTTTCAGATTGTCAACGAAATCGAAATCCCGTAAAATTAGCGTGAGCTTAAGCGAACGCCAGAGAGGCGGAACTTTTGAAAAGACTGCCTCTCTGCCGTTAGCGAAGGTATTTTCAAACTCTGCCAATAAACACATTGTGGCTACATATTGCGGCTTTGGCTCATTCTGATTTAAAATTTATGAATTATACTTTTGTCCTTTTTGAATTGGTTGAAATAAATATTGAAACTTTGTCTTAACCAGATGAAGATAATTACCCTTGGACTGCTTCTTTTCACTCTGCTTTGGCATGGCGGCTGCGCTCTCCTTCCCAAAAGGGTAAGGCCTGCCGAGGTTAGACCGACCACAAAGCTGCCAGTGGCCGACCTCGAAAACCGCTCTCAGCTCAATACAGCTATCGAAAGGCAGCTTAGGGTACTTAAGACCAAATCCCTTCCAGACAAGCTTCGCCAGTTCGCCGGACAAACTCTTTCCCAAGAGCTTATCATCAACTCCCTGATCAGATTTCAAGAGCTTTTGAATACCTGCCAGAATGCCGAAGAGCTCAACCGAAGGATTCGGGAAGAATTTGACATCTACCAAAGTAGCGGTGGACCAAGCGGCAAGGTTTTATTCACCGGCTACTACACCCCTGTCTACCAAGCCTGCCGAATCCGCCAGGGTGAATTTCAATACCCTCTGTACAGGCTTCCACCTCACTATCAGACCCTTGATCTATCACCCCTTAGGAGCTCGTGGAAGAATATCACCATTACTGTCTTTGTTGACGGCAATGGCCTGGTTCGTCTTCCCCCGTCGCGGCGCGAGATCGAAGAGTGCAAGGTCTATGCTGGCCAAAATCTGGAGATAGCCTGGCTGGCCGATCCCCTTGATGCTTTTTTGGCCCAGGTTCAGGGCTCGCTGATCGTAGAATACCCTGACGGCCAGCGACAGTTTCTAAATTATGCCGGAAAGAATGGTTATGAGTATACTTCTCTCGGTGCAGAGCTCTATCGGGATGGACACCTAGAACTTAGCAAGATCAATATGGCTTCCATCAGGAAATGGTTTAGGGAAAACCCGCACCGCCTTGCTGAATACCTGAATCGTAATCAGTCCTATGTTTATTTCCTACCCCAGGAAGATGGCCCCTTTGGAGCAGGAGGGGCAGTGATTACCGAATGGGCCAGCATTGCCACCGACAAGCGTATCTTTCCTATCGGAGGAGTAGCCCTAATCGATACCAAGATTCCGCTGCTAGACAATAAGAGCAATCTGATTGGTTGGAAGAAACACACCTGCTTTGTGATCGATCAGGACACAGGAGGGGCAATTGTTGGCCCCGGCAGAGTGGATAATCTATATGGGAGCAGGCAATACAGCAGGTCAGATGGCCGGATACCAGAAACAGGAAGGCCGTCTATTCTATCTGCTGCTTCGCCATTTGAGCAGCTCACCCAGATGAGCAGCTTGCACAAGAGAATAGCAGAGAATAAATGGGTTCCACAGAGATCACAGAGATGAGAATCCGTAAAAAGCTGACCTGCCCAATCTCTGTATCTCTGTGATCTATGCGGCTATCCCATTGAAATTATGGAATCCCATTGAAATATGGAATGTATATTTTACCGCTCCTTTATGGGTATATAGGGGCGGTTGTGGTCCCCGATATACTGTTGTGTAGGCCGGAAGATTCGGTTATCCTGCACCTGCTCCAGCCAGTGGGCTGACCAGCCAACAACCCTGGAGATGGCGAAAATGCAGGTAAAAAGATCAACAGGGATGCCCAGGCACTCATAGATGATTCCCGAATAAAAATCCACATTCGGGTACAGGTTCTTATGAGCCAGCTTATTGGCCACCACCTCTTCCAATTTGAGGGCGATCTGGTATAGGGTTTTGACCTCCTCACCAGGGAAAATATCGAGCAGCTCAGGGATAAGGCTCTGGAGAATAATAGCTCTCGGATCTTTGGTTTTGTAAACCCGATGTCCAATCCCCATGATCTTAGCCTTAGCGTTTAATTTTTCCTCAACGAATGATTCCACATTATCTGGATGTCCAATAGAGTAAAGCATTCGGATGACCCGCTCATTGGCGCCTCCATGGAGTGAGCCGCTCAGGGCTCCGATGGCGCCGGAAATTGACGAGTAGATGCTGGCCTGAGTAGAGCCAATAACCCTGGCGGTGAAGGTTGAGGCATTCATGGTGTGCTCCATGTGCAGGATCAAAGACTTGTCCAATATTCGGGCGGCATCAGGGTTAGGAGGATTGCCGGTTAGCATATAGAGCAGATTTTCCGCGTGATTATATTTGGATTGGGGAGGAATGGGCTCCTCGCCGTTACGATGACGCTCAAATGCAGCCAAAACAGTAGGCATTCTGGCGATGAGTGAAATGGCCCGTCTCAAATTGTGGCGGGATGAGCAAATATCATCAGCATAGTAATCCTCGCCTTGAAGCAGAGCCGTCGCGGTCTGAAGAGCGATCATGGGATGCATGCCTACGGGAAAATGGGTTATGGCCTCGCGAATAGTATTGGAAATATAACGAGACTTGGTAAGCAGGGTTTTAAATTGGTTGAATTCCCGCTCAGAGGGCAGATGCGAATAAAGGAGCAGGTAGGCGGTTTCCTCAAAAGAGCTGTGCTCTGCCAGGTCCTTGACATTGATACCTCGATATTCTAAGATTCCCTGCTGGCCATCAATATAGCTTACCGAGGATTTGCTGCAGATAACTCCCTCAAGCCCAGGCCGGTAGCTATCCTCTGCTTTCGATGGCTCCGTTTTTGGCTGCTCTGTTTTTGTAAGGGTAGCTCCCTCACGGTTTTCCATACAATCCATGAACTTCTCCTTTCCTTACAAGTTATGCTCTCTTAATCTTACCTTGCCTTCGTGGGGGGGCGGATAATCAGGCTTTATTAATATTGTGTAGATAAGAATATACCATAAAATCAAAACCAAAATCAAAAACTAATAGCGCATAGCAGATGTTCCCCATGTTTAAATTAGGAGGAGGAGATAAGCCGCAGGGTAAGGGTATTGAGGTAAAAGACAATAGT
>JAILZY010000167.1 GCA_023512255.1 bacterium
AAACCCTCGAAGGGGCTTAGGGGCTTAGCTCTTATTAGGGTTATGTCTCTCAATGGTAGCTAATAAATAAGAGCGAAAATATTTTAAAAACTCTTCTACGATCTTCTTTTTGTTGACAGAAATCTTTTATTTAAATATAATTATTATTATCTTCTAAGGTTTTAACATCTCTTTTTAATCTCATCTTTATTTTATCTTATCTGATGTTTTTTATTGATTATATGTATGCAGGTTATATATATGCAGGGGGGCAGTAGATGTATAAGATTTTATTAGTAGATGATAATAGCTCGATCCAAAAGACGTATCAGAGCCTATTGGAAGCACACGGGTTTATGGTAGCCATAGCTTCAAGTCCACAGGAAGGCCTGCTTTTCCTTAAAGAGGAGCAAGATCCGATGGTTATCATTACTGACATCAAATTCCCCTCTGGTATAGATGGTTTTGAGTTTATTCGGCAAGTAAAAAATATGTATCCAAACCATGAAGTTGTGGTTATCTCTGGATACGCGACCATGGATTTAGCTATTGAAGCCATTCGCCTTGATGCCTCCGATTTTATTCCTAAACCTTGCGAAATAAATCTGCTGCTTGTGGCTATAAAACGGGCTTCGAAGAAAATCGAGATGCGTCAGACAATCAAAGAGTACACGGACAGCTTGGAATATATCATTCAAAAGAGGACCGATGAGATCAAACGGATGGAAGGGCAACTGGTGCAGGCAGCCAAGCTGTCGGCTATGGGAGAGCTGGCGGCCAGCGTTTGTCATGAGCTAAGGCAGCCACTTTGCGGGATCATGGGCTTTAGCTATCTGGCTGAGAGAGAACTTGATGAGGATAGCCCAGCTAGACCCTATTTAAGAATGCTGGATGAGCAATGCGAGCGGATGAAGCAGATTATTGAAAACCTTCGCGCTTTTTCCAGACAGTCTGACACAACTATGGAGCTTATAAACATCAATGATGCCCTAGAAGGTGCTATTTCGCTTTTCCGTCATCAGCTGAGAAACCGTGGCATTGAACTAGAGGTTGATCTGTCTGCTGATTTGCCCCTTGTTTTGGGTAACAAGACTAAGTTACAACAGGTATTTGTCAATCTTATTTCTAATGCTCGGGATGCCCTTGATGCCCGAAATGGGCATAAACAGAAAAAAATTTCCATCCGGTGTGAGGCGGATGAGGAGAATAAAAATGTTCAGGTCTGGGTTATGGATAATGGAATCGGTATTGATGAGAGCATTCAACCCCGGATCTTCGATTCCTTTTTCACCACCAAATCGGTCGAGCAGGGAACCGGCCTTGGACTTTCCATTGCTCGAACGATTGTTTCTGACCATAACGGCGAGATTAATTTTTCCAGCAGGCCAGGAGAAGGGACCTCATTCGTCGTTAAGGTACCAGCCCACCGTGGATGAGATATATGATGAGATATATCATGGATGAGATATATTTTTAGGGGATAAGGTATGGCATGGGCTAGGGTACCAGCCCACCGTGGATGAGATTCAACCGAAGGAGATGAATTCGATCGCGGATTGTCCGAGGTGGTGGTCCCTATAAATTGATTTGGACTGAGTTATCCAGAAAAGGCAAATCCAGAAAAGACAAAAGGGAGTCAGCAATTTATAGACTCCCTTTTATTTTTCATGGTGGAGCTGATGGGATTCGAACCCACGACCTTTTGACTGCCAGTCAAACGCGCTCCCAACTGCGCCACAGCCCCACTTTCTAATAAAATTATTCAAGGGATATATTATATCATGTTATACATAAAGTTGTCAACTATCTAGCGACAGCTCCAGATGTTCCCCATGTTTAAATTAGGAGGAGGAGATAAGCCGCAGGGTAAGGGTATTGAGGTAAAAGACAATA
>JAILZY010000088.1 GCA_023512255.1 bacterium
ACTTTCTTCTCTCTTTATTTTCTCTCCTCCCCTTTATATTTTCAACATTATTTTTTCAACATGGGGAACATCTGGCAAAGGATCAGTACTCTCAATCTCTTCCCCCTGCTCTTTTCTCTGTCCAGGGGGAAGAGATTTGATCTACTCTTAGAAAGCCATAGAGAGCATCAGGCTGCCATCTTCCACTCTCTCTTGGCCCTATCGGTGATAATCTGCGACGGGAAGCCGCTGCCACGAACCTGCTCCTCATAGGCAAAGGAAGCCCAATCTGAGGGCAGCTGATCCCGATTGACAAATCTCATATCATACGGACGCCAGTTGACCGTTTCTCGAATAACCTGGTTAATGTACTCCTTGTTAGGTTCAAAGACGATCAGCGGTGAAATCGTATAGGGAATGAGGCTGTGGATATCATTGCCTTCCATATTCTTCAGCAAATCTCCAGCTATACGCAGATGCTCAAGTTCCATGTAGTAAAACTCCTCCCAGATTTTCCTGATCCGATCGTCGGTTTCTGTCTGCATGCAGCTAAAATAATTGTAGGCCTCATTAACCTGTATCAGGCAAAGCCGCTCAAGCGGTGTCCAGGAGGCATCGAACAGGCACTCGTATTGGGTAACATGCTGCTCTTCGATTTCGGCAATTTCGGCATAAAGTTGCCTGGCTAGATTATCCTTATAGGCATTGCCATGTTCACGATAGTATAGCATGGTTTGCTGCTCAGCCGCGGTAACCGTAAGAGCATTCAGTTTTGTCTTGATACCATCGGTTCTCTGGTAATGCTGCATCATAGTATCGTAGGGATGGCGATGTTCATCCCAGGTTGGCCGCCCATCCTTGAGCTCTGTTTTGCCCTGGAGCAAAATTGTGGCCTCGCCGCCTTCTAGCATTTTCAAAAGATAACTATATCTTAGCAGGTGATCAAAATCCTCCAGAAGGCCAAAATCATAAACCTTTTTGGCCTCAAGGTTTGGCTCATTTCTGGCCACATTAGCCGTCAAATCCACAGCTACTTGCTCAAAGGTAATGGTGGTCTCAAGCACGGTTTGATCAGCCGGATTAAGCCAGTTGATAGCTACCTGCTGTTGCTGCTCACTCCTTCGAATCATGGACAGAGCCTTCTTGATATTGTAGTCAGTAGTCTGACGGGCCATTTCATGCAGAGTGATATTACTAGCATTCTCAAGACCGTTCATAAGAACGATCCGACACTTGGTATAGGCATCGGTTTCTTTCTTATCAAAAGGCTTCTTAATCACTAAGCTGTCAAAGCTTTTGTACTGCTTGTTAATCTCGATCCCCTTCTCTTCGAAAGGTTTAAACTCCTGTTGCATGTGATTTCTCCCCTCGTTCTTCTATAAATAATTATATTAATTATATAATTATATTGATTGATAGTTATAATATTATAAATATATAAAAAATATAAATAATAAATTATAAATAAATAACTAAAAATAATAAATAACCAAAATAATCTATCCAGCTAGCATACTCTCTCCCCCCTACAAGGAGATAGCGGCCCCTTGCAGGGGGAGAGAGTACACATCCACTATCTTATCTCATCTAGTTAATACTTATTCTCCATCTAGTTACTACTTCTTCTCACCCAGTGTAGCTCCGCTCTTTTTGATATCCTCGATCATACCCTTTGAAAAGCCAGGGACATTATCAAGTTCATCCCAGCTCTTGAATGGGCCGTGCTCATTTCGATAATTAATTATTTCCTGAGCCCGACTCTTCCCTACCATCCGAAGCTGGGAAAGCTCTTCTAGGCTAGCTGTATTAATATTTATATGATGGCCCGGCTGAGACTCAGGCTGCTGCCTTACATGTTCTCCTCTTGGCATGGTATTTCCCTCCATATACTCCATGTTAACCACAGCCTCTATCAGACTCTATTCATTCTGCTGATATTATCTTTTTGTCTATTCGGCAGTTTATTGACATGGGATGCACTTGATGAAAGAAAGTATGCTAAGAAGGGTTGGGTTGATGAGGGGAAAGTTATCAGGGGTATATTATCAGGGGAGATGAGGGAAAACCTGGGAAATTATATCGTAAATATAAGTAATTGAAAATAAATAATTTTTAAAAAACCAAGATTCAAATCAATTTTTATTGGAAATGAAAATCTATAAATAACAATAAGTTATAAAAATAATTTCTGATTAAGTCTATTGATCACTCGCTGACTGACCAGAGCTGATCAGATCTCAACCACCTTGGGCTCGAGGCTGCCTGCTTGATTTAAGCGGGCAAGATACCTTGGCTGAATCAGGCAATCGGTGTCATGAAGCTGATCAAGATGCTGATAGTCGATCCGCTGCAATCCGGCTGCATCTATGGACAGGGGAGAAAAGGCAGCGAATATCCCAAGATCTGGGCCGACTGGCTTTCCCCGAAATGGAACACAATCACAAAACGTGCTCATATCGTGGGCAAAATTAATATAGGCGACCTTATGCTCTGAAAATGTGCTCAAAACAGCAGCCGCCGCCACAGCCACAGCCATACCGAGCCTACTGCGGCCCACAAGCCTTATGGCACCTGCTGGGCAGGCAGAGCTACAGTTCAGACAACGCATGCACTGTGGATGATCAGCCATGGTAGCCTTGTAATTTTCAATTCGAGGCAATCCAAACCAACAGGCCTCAACGCAGCTGCCGCAAGCCTGGCAAAGCTCCTCATCTACTTCAATATCCACCACCCGATGCTGAGCGAGTTTGCTCTTTTTAGACACACAGCCCATGCCGAGATTTTTGATCGCTCCGCCATATCCAGTCAAAGGATGCCCCTTGAGGTGGCTGACCACAATCATAGCCTGAACCTGGTGAATTACCCCAGCTACTTCTACCTCGGGAAGAATCGGATCAGGAGAGGGCACAGGGATGGCATTTTCACTATTTAGGCCATCGGCTATGATCAGGGGAGCAAAACCAAAGCCATTGGCCAAAGCGGTCTCCATATAGTCAAAAGCATTGGAGCGCTCAAGAGGATAGTAAGTAGAGGTGTCGGTCAAAAAGGGCTTTGCCCCGCGCGCTTTAATCAGGTCAATAATCTGCTTGATAAAGAAGGGACGAATGTAATTGGGATTTCCAAGCTCTCCCATGTGAAGTTTAACCGCTACCAGATCACCCTTTTCAATCACAGAAAAGAGATTGGCCGCCTCGTATAACTTTCGGGCTTTAGTAAGCATATTGACATAAGGATCCCAGGGAGTGAAAAAAACCGCTTCAGCATCCATAACCCACCGTCCTCCTTAGAATTGTAAGCTACCCTAATACCTTTTAGACTAAGCCACCCTAATACTTTTATCAATTATCAATACTTTTATCCTATTACCCTACTATTCTATACCCTACTAAACTTTCTCTTTATTTAAGCTCCTTCACTAACTGATATTCTGTACCGAATCATCAATATGGGCAAAAATATGGGCAAAGATATAGACAAATCGAGCATCCAGATATTTTTGAATGAATAATATATTGATCAATAAGTTATGTCAAGTAAAAATTCACCATTCAGAATCAGTCTACAAGAGAATAGCAAAAAGATTAACTAAAGAGGCCTCTAATTGGCCATTTTAAACCAAAAAGAAAAACCGGCCTATTACATATTTAGAAAATAACACCCCAAGGGGGAGTTTTGCAAAATATTTTTGTCCATATTTAACTTGTATTTGAACGATTATGAAATCAACAATACTGAATTTTTAACCTTATGCATTATCTAAGAACGAAATTGAGGGAGGATAAGCGATGCTTGATCCAAAAATAAAATTTGTCTTTTATGTTCTCCTGACAGTGAGTATTTGTCTTCCAAGAGGCTTTCTCTTGCAGCAAGCCAGGGCTGAAACCGTAAAATCTAGCCGCGATGGGGAGGAAAAACTTAATAAAGCACTCCATGAGCTACTCACCATATTCAAAACTTACACCCCATGCGAAACAGATGCCGATTATGCCGCCCAGATCGAAAAACTCGAGCAAAGGCTCGATAGACTCAACCGGGAAGAGCTGGCTAACCTAACTCGCTCATTTGACGTTACCCGATTCGTGGCCCTGGTGGAAAAACTGAAGGCCCGAATCACTCAGATGAAAGGAGAAAAAGGGCATGAGCCGGTGCGCTCTCCTCTTGAGCCGCCAAATTACGAAGATATCTGCCCTCCGCCCCGGCTTCCAAGCACAGTGCTGATCGGTTTTATCCTGGTAGTTGCTGCCCTTGAAGAGGCTGAGAACACCTCGGCTATTGTCTGTGAAACTGGAAACGCTCTGCCGATTGAGGGTATCAATACCCCGGCCTGTGTGGCCGCTCTTTTTGTCGAGTCAGTAGCCATCGTTGGCCGCACTGCCCTAGCCTTATTGGTAACCTGTAGCGACAGTATTGATTCTGCAGAAATTGAAGCCGGCTGGAAAAACACAGTTAATATTCATGAAGATCTAGCTGCCTATAGCGAAAAAATCGGCCAAAGATTAAATGCTATCGAACAGAAGCTGAATACTATAAGCATACAATTGCAAAAAATTCTAAGCCGTCCAGCAGATTCTAAGACTTCCAGCGGCGGCACAATGATGAGAGGGGTTAACACGGCCCAATGATAAGGGGGCTAACACGATTATTAAGGGGAGCTAATATGCAAAAAGTGTCTCTCTCTGATTTATCATGAGACATTATTTGAGGATTATTAATATTAATATAATCTTATTAAGTATAATATTATTTATATTAAAAGATTTATTGTTAAAATATTTATGTACAGGATAGCAGGTACACTAGGAGATGAAGAGTATGAAAGCGGATCTCAAGATATTCATAGCAGTCAGCTTATCGGTTCTTTTAATCAGCCAATATTCGAGTGCCGAATCCTGGAGAAGGGTTGTGGAAAATGGGTTCGGAAATCCGGCTAACGATTATATCTGGAGCATGGCCACGTTCAAGGGGAAACTGTACGCCGGAACACTAAACTCTCTGAATGGGGCGGAAATCTGGTGCAGCAGCAGCGGGGAGGAAGGCAGTTGGGAGCGGGTTTATAAGTCTCCGGCTGATCAATCATGGGGAATACGCTGCCTGTATGCCGATGGGGATCGAGCTCTGTACGCCTGTGGGTTCAATGTGCTCGGAGCTGCAATTTTGCGGACTGAAAATGGGAAAAGATGGGTTACGGTGGCCAGAGGAGGGCTGGGAAATCGGAGCAATTACACGATTCGCTGTATGATTCGATTCGGAGACTATCTCTACGCAGGAGCAGGGAGCGATAAGGCCCAGCTCTATCGCAGTAGGGATGGATTCAACTGGAGTCTGGTCAAGACCGAGCCTGATTTTGGATCAACCAAGGTCAGGGAACTCAGCGGGAACATGGTTACTAATAATGTCCTAATAGGCGAGCTGGCTGTTTTTCGTGACCAGCTCTATGCCTTTACCTGGACCGCAGACTTCAATATTCAAAGTCTGCGGGGTTTTAAGAATCTGGAAGATCGTCCACAAGGCTCTGAATCCATTGGGCAAGACTCTGAGCACATGGAATTTGACCCCTTGCAGCTTATCCGCCCAGCTCCAGGAGCCTTTGAGGTGTGGCGAAGCAGTGACGGAGATAATTGGGAAAAGGTGGTGGGGGATGGCGATCCGTACGGAAACGGAATGGGGTTCAGTCAGTATGATCAGGAAAATATGGCCAATGACGCGGTTACCTCAACGGCGGTGTTCAATGGATATCTATACCTAGGTACAGAGAATGCCAACTCGAAAAGCTCTATCTGGAGAACAGCAGATGGCACAAGATGGGAAAAGGTTTTAGACTTCTTCAGCCTTGGGGAAAAATATAATCACTATATCTGGCGCTTGATTCCCTTTCAAGGCAGGCTATTTGTCGGCACCTTCAATGTCGGTCCCAAAACATTGCCCAAGGTAACCGGTGCCCAAATATGGGCGTCTGCCTCTGGTGAGGCCGGAACTTTCTATAACCTTGTCCATGACGGCTTCGATGGGGAGAGCATATTTGCCTCCTATATCAGAATCCCAAAAAACTACGGCGTTCGCGCCTTTGGTATTTTAAGAGGCAGCCTGTTTGCAGGTACGGCAACCATGCTCAGTATCATGGCCCCGGACCCCAAACTTGGCGGAGCACCAAGTGTCATGGGGAAAGATACGGGCTGCGAAATTTGGAGGTTAGTTTACTAAAAGGGTGACGGCCGGCGGCCAGCCCCTTGGACATTACCCCTGCCCAGTGGTTTTGATTTTTTGATTTACTGAAGAGGAGAAAAGCCCCGCAAAGATCATCAGGCAGGGGAAACCTTCTTGATGATCCTTGCGACTGGCGTTCTTTGGTGGTTCTTTTGCTAACAAAATAGCACAATTTGGGCGGACCTAAGTGGGCCCCCCTACAATTGATAGCGTAGTTGATTCGCTGCGTAACTTGTGTTACGCGCTTAGCGAGAAAACCATTTGGTTCACTATTTTCTTTGGTTCACCTCTCGGATTGCAATCGCCATTATTTTTTAATATATCGCCATGTATCAATATCGCAATCACTATTCTTTGAATCGCGATTAGCTCATAATTTATTAGCTACCATCTGAGAGACATAACCCTAATAAGAGCTAAGCCCCTTCGAGGGTTTATGGTTGTTCTGATACTAGGGTTTATGGTGTCTGATATAAGAGCGTCGCGATTAGCCTACTTTTATTGATATTCTACCCAACTAACATAATATTGATACAATAATTTTACCTAATTTAATACAAATAGGTACCAGTCATCATATCTTGATCCGAAGCGATGTGCTATAGCAATCGATAAGGAAAGTGTGTAATAAATACATATAATAGTAGCTGATATTGTGCTTATATCCCTATTTTTTTACTCCTTTAGCCTTCTCCATATCCGGGTAACAAGCTCATTTTTCAGCAAATCACCCAAAAATCATAACGCGGAGGTGAGCCCTTATGCATAAAACCTAGCTCAGCTAATTTAAACCTCGGGGGTTCTTCAGATGACCTCCCCCTTTAAGGTTAAAGACAGATTAAAAGGCGGACAAAATCAGGCTCGGGTGAAAAAAACGAATCGGACAAGTTCAAAATCCACATTCTGATCTTCGAGTACACGTTTCCTTCGGTATCTGAAGCGCTGACACAGCTTCCCTTCAGTATCTGAAGCACTAACAGCAACCGTTCCTGTGACCCATGGACGATGCAAGGAGACCGCTCATGAGTAAACGATGCGATGAAAGCCGCAGATGCAAACCTTCTTTCGTTAGATTCTTGACCGCCATCACCCTTTTCTCTCTTTGGCTAATTTTCTCCCTCAGCCCAGCCTCCACCCTGGCCGCGACTCCACCCGCACAGCCAGCATCTGGACCCGGAGGAGCCGACTATGCCCACCGCTCTGTCAGCACCTCGATTCATGGCTTTGGCGACTTGCAGTATTATCTTTTCGAACCTGACAACCCCAAGCCCCAAACCGCACCGCTTATTGTCTTCACCCACGGCTACGGAGGCACAAACCCGGCCTCATATGGAGCCTGGATCGAGCATATCGTCAGGAGAGGAAACATCGTAATCTATCCGAAATATCAATCCCTGACCTCAATGATTGGCGGATCCTTCCGCTATACCTCAAATTGTATCTCATCGGTGCAGGATGCTCTAGAGGTCCTCAAAACAGCAGGCCATGTTAAACCAGACCTTGATAAATTTGCCACTGTAGGGCATTCCTACGGGGGGATACTGACGGTCAATATCGCTGCCTTGGCTCAAAAATCTGGCCTACCCGCCCCAAGAGCGGTCATGTCTGTTCAGCCAGGAGTTACTCCGGCCATGCCGCTCGAAGACCTATCTTTGATTCCACCCGATGCCCTGCTGATCGTGGTGGTCGGCGACCGAGACCTAGTTGTAGGCAACAAGGATGCCAAAAAGATTTTCCGACTCACACGGCAGATTCCCTTAGATAACAAGGATTACATTATCATGGTCTCAGACACCCACGGCACCCCCCGCTTGAGTGCCGATCACTTTGCCCCAACCTCCCTGGCTACGATCGGTGGTCTCCTGCCCGATCCGGGCCGCATAGTGCCTGATTATGGAAGGATCGTGCCTGCGGCCTTACGGCCATACCTTAGCGGAGAGAGCCTAGGGCCGGACTTCCCCTCATTTTTGCCGGACGCCGAAGGCACTATCCCTGAGTTTGGCGGCATCTTTGGAGCATATTTTCAAAATCTTGCCGACAAGGTCCGCTCTTCGACCTCTGAAGAAGATGACCTTTCTAATCCTGACACTCTCTGGCCAGACCCTTCCATCCTTATGACTGACTCTGGCCTCCTGCTGCCCTCTGCACCTTCCACAGCGGCTTCTGTGAACCTAGGCAGCTTCATACCGATGTTCGGCACCAATGCACTCGATTACTACTGCCTCTGGAAATTGTTTGATGCGCTTACTGACGCGGCCTTCTACGGGAAAAACCGCGAATATGCCCTCGGCAACACTCAACAACAGCGCTACATGGGAGAGTGGAGCGATGGCAAGCCGGTGAAGGAGCTGATCGTTACCGATAATCCCTAATTCTTAGGCCTTTCTAAAGGCCGCGCTGTCTTCAAAAGGTGGGGGGCACAGATTCTCTTCAAATAATCTGCCCCCCCACTTGGCAGCCGCACTATTAATCTAATCTGCCCCCCACTGGCAGCCGCACACTGCCTACTGCCTTAAAGAGGAGGAGAGAGGGGGGCACTCCCCTCCTCTCCCTGTCTTGTTTTGCTGCTGACTGCCTCAGTTTGCCCCGCGGCCCAGCTAGTCTCCTACCCGGATGAATTCTCCCATATCTTTAAAGGTGAAATTAACAAAGATGCGGCTTCCATCAAAATCAAGAACCCGCATATCTCCATCTGGATTCATGCTTTCCACTACCAAGTCAAAATGATTTCCATAAAGGGCCCGGCATTTTTCCACTGGAACTTCTGATAATATATATCTTTTGAGCCCCTTGTCGTGTAACCTGGCAGTTATATTTTCATCCAAAAGGTTTTCGTAGGTAGTAATAATTAGAATCGGACTACTACCGCTGAAAATGATTGCTGCCTTCATAAGCTGATCACTCCTCTCCTTAAAACTTGGCTCTGAAAGAGCAGCCTGATTAAGGTGAGTTATTTATACACCTTCCTACTTATCATTGTAGCACATTCAGTGGAGAAAATAGACTTATTTTGAGTCATCATTCTCATTTAATCTTTCCAGTATCCATACTCGCCAGTATCCACACTCATTTAATTTCTTCTACTCCTTTTTTCTTTGTACTTTTAGCCTCTTTATGATACATATATTTAATATTCAATTGATTCGATTATTAAGGTTAAAATTTCATTTCTTTTTCTTTTCACGAAGGAACAAAAAAGCCATGCCGAAAATCAAGGATCTAATTCAGGTCCCTGAGATCAGGACTGTGGTCAGGCTATCAGATGTCTATGATCGAACTACGCGAAGGTCTATATTTGAAAATTTCGTCTTAACCAGGCAAGTGGCTGATATTCTGCAAAGGCTTCTCACCTCGATCCGAAAAGGGAAGGGAGAGGGAGCCTTCATCCAAGGGCATTTTGGTTCTGGAAAATCGCATCTAGTCAGTGTCTTGAGCCTGCTGTTTCAGGAAAGCGAAGCCTGGCTTCCCATCCTTGAACAAAGGGCAGATTTTCAGGAATACTTTGATACCTTAAGTAAAGAGCGCTACCTCCTGCTTGATATCTCGCTGGTAGCCAGCAGCCGCGATGAATCTCTGGAGGAGATCGTGCTTGGCCACCTCGACCGCAAGATCAGGGAGCAGTTTGCTGAACGCCTCACCTTCCTTGATCCGCAAAGATTTATAGCTGACATGAAGCTTCTGATCAGCCAGCGATACCGCAGCCAGTGGGATGAGTTTGCTCGGGAAAATTCTTTTGTTCCCGATCTCGATCAGCTCTCTCCTGATCTTGCCGAATCCGCAGCTTTGATCAGCCGCTTTCTAACCAGGATTAATCTGCCCTATCATCTTAGGTTTAATCGCCTTGAGGCATTCCATCGACTAGGGAGGCTCTTTGAGCAGCATCATGTCCGAGGGCTGATCATTATTCTCGATGAGCTTTCCGAATTCCTCAACTCAAAAAAAGAGGATGTGGGTTTTCATGAAGATATTCGCCTCTTGCAGTTTCTGGCCGAGGGTCTTCCCCCAAGTGCTGAAATTCCCAATCCATACCCGATCTGGGTAGTGGGCACAGTCCAGGAATACATTGAAGACACTGCCCAGCTTCCCCAGGAGCTGTTAAACAAAATCAAAGACCGCTATCCTCTCCGCTTCTCCCTGACTGGCACTCACATCGAGGAACTGATCAGCAGCCGACTAATTAAAAAAAGCCCGCACAGTCAGAAAATTATCCGCACTCTCTACCAGCAGTACAAATCTGCCTTCACCACCTTGCCCGTGTCCGAAGAACGCTTTCTGCGGCTCTATCCAGTGCATCCGGCCACCATTGATCTTCTGGACGATCTCAAGCCCCTCTTTTCTCAGCAGCGGGGGGTAGTGGATTTTATCTACCATCAGATTCGAGGCGGCCCCTCAGCCTCCATGCCTGGCATTCTCGATGAGGAGGCTGATTTTTTACTCACTCCAGACCGGATCTTCGATCACTTTCTCTCCCGCCTTCAGGATCGGGTGGAAACAAATCCGTATATCAGGGTAGTGTTTAAATACTACACTGGCGAGATGGCCAAAATACTGCCTGATGAAGAACAGCAGGCTATCGGCTTTCGGCTGATCAAGATTCTGATCCTTTTGGCCATCTGCCCAGTGAAAAAAAGGTATACTGTGCGCCAGCTCGCTGAAAGCCTGCTGTACAAGGTATCCGGGCTTGAGTCTTCCATAAACTATGACTACATTCGGGAGATTCTCGATCAGCTCTACCAGAAGGGCTCTTACCTGAAATTAGCCGAGAGAGGAGAGAGCGCGGCTGAGGATGTTTTGGCCATTGATCTTGAGGCGGATTTTCAACTGATTGTAGCCAATAAGATCGAGAGCATGAAGCAAACCGTGGCCAGAGAGGATGCTCGAATCTTCTATCGCCTTGGCCAGTCAGTCGATCTGCCCCATCTTCCCTTGGGCCGAATCATCAGCCAGGGCAGTTGGCCACAGACCGTTAAGTGGCAAAACACTAGTCGTGAGGGTCGCCTTATACTCACTCAACTCGATGAATTTCCTCAGGATGCATTTGAGGAGATTCTTCAGGCACTTCAGCAAACCGAGCTTGACTTTGCCCTCCTGATCGGCCCGGCCCAAAGAGCTGAGAATCAAAAGAAGGCGGTGTTTGAGCACCTAGCGCCGATCATCCCCCAGGAGCTTAAGCCGGTAGTTTTCTTCTGGCTACCAGCACAGATAAAAGACCAGGAATTTATGCGGCTTGCCCTCATATTTCATCTGCTTCAGGAAAAATACTCTTCTGATTATACTGAGCTCGGAAGGCAGATTCACCAATACCTTGAAAAACAGGCCGCGGCTAATCAAAGCAAGATCAGGGAGGAGTTTACCCAGGCCTATTTTGGCGGGCTAATTGTTAACGGCTATCTCCAGCCAGCCATAGACCTTGACTCTCTCGGCACGATCGCCTTTGCCAGGCTTCTTGATACCCTGATCAGCCAAGGGCTTAGCAGCCGCTTTCCCAAGCACAAATCAATTGCCCCAAGCATCGAGTATGTTCAGCGGGGAATTATCCAGGAGGCTATTGAAACCTTCCTGAGCCGTGGGGAGATCATCTTCAGCCATCAGGAGCAGCAGGGAGTGCGGGCCCTGATCGAGGGTTTCCTGCGGCCTATGGAGCTTGTGATGCGCACTGCAAACGGCTTTCGCCTGCGGTGCGATGTCCGCAAAAACCCTCTCATTGCTCACCTTATCTCGCTCATTCGGACCGATCGAGAGGAACCCTTTGATCAGCTCTACTGGCTGATGCGAAAGGGTGAGTGGGGACTTAGCCGTCTTCAGTTTGAGCTACTGTCCCTATGTCTAATATTTAGTGGGCTTATCACTCCCTACAGTGGCAAGACGCGAAAGCCTCTTGATCAGATCACCATCTACAATCTGGACAAGATCACCGCGGTGGGCAAGGGGGAGTTAATCCCGCCAGAGCTTCAGGCTCTTTTGGCTGAGATACCCTTTATGCCTAAAAGGTTCCAGGCAGAATATTGCCTGCCTCTTCAAGAGGAGGCTTGGAATTTTTTGTCTCAGCTCAAGGAGGAGGAAGAGGAAAATATCCTGATTGCTACCTCTCGATTGTCCAAGCTGGAGAAAGAAAGCGAGCTTTTCGGTCTTGCTCAGGAAGGGTTTGAGCGGGCCAGGAAGGCTTTGGCTGCAATGAGCAGCCTCTGGGCAGGTCTTGATACCAATCTTTCGGCCAGGCAGGGGCTGTCGCAGTTCCTCGACCACTATCGACAAATGCCAGGCTATGGAGAGGATTATCCCCTATGGGGAAGTTTGCGAATCTTCTTATTAAAAAGATATGACCGTCTGGTGTATATTGGCCATTATCTTACCCATCCAGGGCTCTTCATCCCTGAGGATCGGTCTGATCTTATCTCTCTGCATCGGCAGATTCAGGAGCTTATCTCAAGTCCCTATCTTTTCTTTTCCGAGAGCTGTTTTGCGGATCTTGAGAGCAAGTTTGACCGCTTCTGTGAAAGCTATCGGCTGGCTTATTGCCGAGGGCACCAGGAGTTTTCCTCCCCTGGTCTCTTTGCCCAATATGAGGAGATCAGGCAAAGTCGTCAGTATCTTATCCTCAAGCAACTAGCCCGGATCAGCTTCATTTCGGTCAAGGATGATCTTGGCAAGGTGGATCGGCTACTTTCTGCTATCCTGAGCCGGCAATGCCCAAGGGCTGCCGATGAGCAGCTTGAGACTGTGCCTGCCTGCTCCTGCGGCTACAGGCTTGGCCAGCAGCCTGATTGGCCAGGGGTGGCTGAAATAAGCTTCCAGCTAGAGCAAGGCATCAGTCAGTATCTTCAGACATTTCAAGAGGAAGAATACCGACAGAGGATCATCCCCTATACCCTAACTCTAAAAGAAATTGGCAGGCAGGCTGAGGCAGAAAAAATCCAAAAACTACTTGAGTTAAGTCAGGAGAGGATCGACCCACAGCAGGGAGTCTGTGGCCTCCTCCTCGACCGCTTGGAGGCCCTCCTTGAGGATCGGGTCATTGATGCCCTGAATGAAGCCTTTCTTGGCAAGGTTAGGGTGGTCTGCCGCGATCTTGACCAATTGTATGAGAATCTGATCGACCGACAATTTCCGCTGAAAAAACTGCAAGACATCCTTCAGGAGTGGATCATGGGAGGCGAGCAGCTCGAGGGAGGGCAAATCTATATAAAAATCATCACCAAATAATCAGCGCCGCAAAAAAACAACTTGCCAAAGGGAGGGATAAGCAGAAGATGAATACCCAAGATATCCGCTGGATTCAAAGATTCAATAAGTTCACCAAGGCCCTTGGTCGGTTAAAAAAATTCGCTCTTATTTATTAGCTACCATTGAGAGACATAACCCTAATAAGAGCTAAGCCCCTTCGAGGGTTTATGG
>JAILZY010000089.1 GCA_023512255.1 bacterium
GAGTTTCTGTTCACTTATATATATGTGTCTGTTACCTATATATTTGATTTTGCTCATTATAGGTGTAATCCCAAAAGGCATTTTTTCGGACAGACACTAATTACAGTTTATCATGATACACAAGCTTATCATATACCCCTTCGTCTGCAAAAAACGTTAGGGTGATCAGCGCTCAGGCCCCAAATCAGTATGATTTCCCCCTAAATCAGTAATTCCCTTAGGGAACAAATGAAACCTCAAACTCCTCTGATTCCACAGCCATATGTGAAGGGAATGGAGGAAATTGCCCGACTCGCTTAATAGCCTGCCAGGCGGAGTTGTCAAATACAGGATCCCCCGATCGTTTGACAAATTCCATCCCCTGAATAGATCCATCCTTGGACAGGCGCACAACGATCCTGGTCTCAAGGTCCCGCCCCAAGTCAAAAGCTGCTGAAGGGATTGACCAGTGCGACTTGATCAGGAGCCAAAGCTGCCGACTATAGAACTCACCGACTTGGCTTGCCTCAAATCCATGAGACCTAAAGCTGATTCGCTCATCAGCCTCCTGTTCCTCTTCCAATAGCTCCTGCTCAGACTCACCCCCCTCCTCCTGAAGCTTTTCTTTGATCTTGGCCACTGCTTCCTTTAGTGATTCTAGCGCCTCTTTTTCTCTTTTAGCCTCTTCTTGTTGACTCAATTGGGCTATAGCCTTCTTTACCTCCTTATAGTCCAGAGAAGAATCCTTAACCTTCCCCTTCTCTTTTACTTTTTCAGGCTCCAAATGAGCTGCCTTCCGAGGCGATTCTTTCTGCTCATTCTTTTGAACAGAAGGCTGATCTTTCTTCGGTGGCTTTTTTTTCTTTGGTGCTGGCTGCACCTTGATATTTTCAGGTTGAACTCTCTCGCTCTCTGCCGATCTTACTCTCTGCTGCACGAGAGTTACCGCGTAGAAGACTGCTCGCCGCTTAGCTTTAGTTTTAAACAATGAACTTATCCCTACCAAAGCCACATGGAGGCAGACAGAAATAATAAGAGCAACCCGCATCGGTTTCACAGTCAAAACTCAAATCCCACCATCATGGCTGCTGGCTTTCAGGCCATATTACAGAGGTATCCACTCTTAACAGTTTGAATATTGTATTGAAATATTCCGTTTTTGTCAATGAGCTTTCATCTCCTCTCTTCAAACCACTTGCTGATCAAAATTGCAGCTTCCTGAGGTTCAAAGATTGGCCGATGGTCATGCTTTATTCCAAACTGCTCCAATTTATAACCCAAGAGCGTGATCTGTGGCCATTCCAAGCCAAGAGGTTTCAACTCAGCCGGTTTGGAAAATATCTCCAACGGAGTGCCTTGACGAACAATTTTCCCCTGATGCATAATAACCAGCCAATCCACTAGGCAAACTAACCGCTCCATCTCATGTGAGATGATAATAATGGTCAATCTCAACTGCTGACGAAGCTCACAAATAAGCTCCCAAATCCTCTGGCTAGCCTTTGAGTCCAATCTGGCTGTCGGCTCATCCAGAATAAGTATTTTCGGCTCTGCTACCAGAGCGGCGGCGATACTTATCAATCGCCTCTCTCCCCCTCCCAATTCGAAGGGAGATCGCCCCATAAGGCTTCGGACATCGAATTCTAATCCCAAAAGCTTGAGAGTAGCGGCTATCCTCATCTGGATCTCGTCCCTAGAGCTGCCGCGTCTTTCTAAGCCAAATGATAATTCTTGGTAGAGAGAGCTGCTAAAGAATTGATCCTCTGGAAACTGCGGAACTAAAGCCACAGATTTCCGAAAAGCTGCCAAACTCTCCCTGGTGGTGTAAATATTTTTCCCGTCAGCCAAAATGAGACCTTTTGAGGGCTTCAGTAATCCAGCCAAAAGATAAGCCAAGGTTGATTTTCCAGCCCCATTTGCTCCAACAATACCAAAGATTTTAGATGGCAAAATAGTCAGCCGAATATCATAAACTGCATATTCTTCTTGTTCTCCTTTCGGAAAATGCCGATAACGGTAGGAGCAATCTAAAGCTTCAACTTTCATGGTTTTAGTTTTTCCAAGGCCGCGACCAGATGATCAACCGTGTAGATTGGATGAGCGACCGCAAGCCCCTTGTCCTGCAATATCTTGACAAGCCTAACAATCGGTGGGACCTCAATACCCCATTGAGCCATATCCTCCGGCCTTTCTAATAATTCCCAAAAAGATCCCTGCCACACCACTCTCCCCGAAACCAAGGCCACAACCAGATCCGACATAACCAATTCCTCAAATCTCTGGGCCAGGTAAATAATGGTCCCCCCCGCCTGATGAAGACTCTTGATCAGAGTCAAAACTTCCTCCCGCCCCTTAGCATCAAGATGCGAGATCGGCTCATCCAAAACCAGATATCGTAATCCCCGAATGACCATAGCCGCTATGGCTAGCTTTTGCTTCTGACCACCAGATAGCTGATGAATCGAACAATGCCGATATTCCTCCATATCCAGAAATTTGAGAATATCGGCTACCTTCTTTTCAATCTGAAGAGTATCCATCGCTAAACTCTCCAGGCTAAATGCTAGATCATCTTCCACGATCGGGAAAACAATCTGATCCTCGGGATTAGAAAAAATCAACCCAATGGTCCTGGTCAACAGATTATGATCCCAATGAGCCAGATCAAGCCCTTCGATCAAAACCTGTCCTGAGGATGGACTCAAAAGCCCAACCATAATCTGCCCCAGCGTGCTCTTTCCTGAATTGTTCGGGCCAACGATGGCAGTAAGACTCCCTCGGGGAATGTTTAGATTAACATCTTCGAGGGCCAAAATCTTTTGGCCACAAGGTCCAGAATAAAAGTGGCTTACCCGCTGAAGGGAAATCATAGCTTGAGTGGCTCATGAATAGAATCTCGGATAATAAAAAAGCAGGGTTTCCCCTGCTTTTTTATTATCCAATCTTGGTGTGAATATAATGAGGAGATGCTTTTTATGCCGCGCTTTCTTTATTCTCTGCCTGCTCTTGCCCTTTTCCGCCAAGACCGAGCAGATCGACCATGGTCATAAAGGCACCATCCCCTTTTCGTGGCCCAATCTTAAGCAAACGGACATAACCACCAGCTTTTTCTTTATAATAAGGAGCAATCTCCTTAAAAAGTTTCTTAACGATCTCCTTTTTGGTAATAAAGCGCAAAACCATCCGCCGGGCATGCAAGGTGTCAGCTTTAGCTGTGGTAATGATCTTTTCTGCAATCCTTCTAGTCTCTTTGGCGCGGGCTTCAGTAGTTACAATCCGATTGTGCTCAAAGAGCGAGGTAACCAGATTTCTGAGCATGGCCTTGCGGGCGCCTGTATCCCGATTCAATTTTCTCTTATCTAATCTATGCCGCATATCTTAGGACCTTTCTGTCTTTTCCTCTTATCATGATGATTTGACTTCAGTCTCTTCAGTTTTATCAGCTTTTCCTTCTTTATTCTCGACAGGCGGGAAATTATCTAGTTTCATGCCCAGGTGCAACCCCATATCAGCTAAAATTCCCTTAATGGAATTGAGCGATTTTCTTCCGAAATTCTTAGTTTTCAACATTTCACTTTCTGTCCGCTGCACCAATTCGCCAATTGTCCGAATATTCGCATTCTTGAGACAATTGTAAGCTCTCACCGAAAGCTCCAACTCGTCCACACTCTTTAAGAGGTTTTCATTAAACTTAGGCTCTTCCTTCGTTTTTACTTCTTCTTCCGGTTTGACAGCCTCTTCCTCTTTATCCTCGAAGTTGATGAATATACTGTAGTGATCTTTCAATATCTTGGCCGCTTGAGCGATCGCATCTGCCGGAGCAATGCTGCCATCTGTCCAAACTTGCATCTTCAGCTTTTCGTATTCGGTAGACTTTCCCACGCGAGTATTTAGAATCTGAAAGTTAACCTTCCTTACTGGTGAAAAGATAGCATCTATAGGGATGACTCCGACCGGCTGATTTTCCTCTTTGTTTTTCTCTGCCGGAGCGTATCCGATTCCCTGCTTGACATACATTTCCATCTTCAGAGTGCCGTCCTTATCGAGATCAGCAATATGGAGCTGGGGATTTAGAATCTCAATATCCGCATCGTGATTGATATCTGCCCCGGTTACTTCACCTGGTCCTGTTTTTTGAATGGTAATTATTTTGGGCCGATCAACATGACACTTTATACGAAGTTCTTTAACATTTAAAATAATTTCCGTGACATCTTCGATAACCCCCGATAACGAAGAAAATTCATGCAGGGCTCCTTCAATTTTGACCGCAGTAACCGCAGAGCCCTGAATGCTGGACAAGAGCACTCTTCGCAGAGAGTTCCCAATCGTTACGCCAAATCCTCGCTCGAAGGGTTCTGCAGAAAATTCACCATAAGTGTTTGTTAGTGTGGTTAAATCACACTCTAGCCTTTTTGGTTTCTGTAAACCTTTAAACTGCAGCATTTAAGTATTGCCCTCCGTAGCTTTTTATTTTGAATATAACTCTACGATTAACTGCTCCTGAATCGACAGCGTAATGTCGTCCCTGGTTGGAAGACTTTTCACTACTCCGGCAAACTTTTCAGGATTAATCTCTAACCACTGAGGGATACCACGATGCATCGCCGACTCTATAGAGTCCTTGATCCAGGCTATCTTCTTGCTTTTTTCAATCAGCTCAATGGTATCTCCCTGCTTCACTTGATAAGAAGCAATATTTACCTTTCGACCATTCACCATAAAATGACCATGAGTAATCAACTGCCGGGCTCCATTTCTCGAGGGAGCAAATCCTAACCGATAGACGACATTATCTAATCGTGTCTCTAATAAGGTTAATAAATACTTACCCGTAACACCAGGTTTTCTTTCTGCCTTATGAAAATAATTCCTGAATTGTCTTTCAAGGATACCATATATTCTTTTGGCTTTTTGTTTTTCTCTCAATTGCAGCCCATAGCCCGAACTTTTTGGCCTTGACTGTCCATGCTGCCCTGGTGGATAGTTTCTTCTCTCAATCGCACATTTATCAGTATAACATCGGTCTCCCTTTAAAAACAGCTTCATGCCTTCACGACGGCATAGCCGACAAACGGGTCCTCGATATCTAGCCAATTTCCAATTTCTCCTTTCTCTACACTCTCCGCCTCTTGGGAGGTCTGCATCCATTGTGCGGAATAGGGGTAACATCTTTTATCGAGCTTATTTCAAGACCCACCGCCTGTAAGGCTCTAATAGCTGCCTCTCTGCCCGCACCGGGGCCTTTAACATTGACTTCCAACTGCCTCATACCCTGCTCCATCGCTTTCTTGGCACATGCCTCAGCAGCCATTTGAGCGGCAAATGGTGTACTCTTCCGAGAGCCCTTAAACCCCAGGCTTCCTGCACTGGACCAAGATATTACATCTCCATCAACCGTAGTGATGGTAATAATTGTATTGTTAAAGGTTGACTGAATGTGAGCTACGCCAACCGGTATATTCTTTTTCTCTTTTTTTTGGCCTCTTTTCTTAGCCTGGGCCATATAAGCTACCTCCTTGTTTCCTTAGTAAACAACACTAGACACTCCTCCATAAACAACCCCCATCCGCTTTCCAGACTAACACTTATTTCTTGGTTGCTTTTTTCTTCATACCAACCGTGGCTCGCTTCGGTCCCTTTCTCGTCCTCGCATTGGTATGGGTACGCTGCCCCCTTACCGGCATCGAACGTCGATGACGCAGGCCTCGATAAGAGCCAATATCCATAAGCCGTTTAATGTTCATGGAAATCTCTCTCCTCAAGTCACCTTCCACCTTGAAAGCAGCGATCTGATCACGAATTCGACTGATTTCATCTTCTGTAAGATTTCCAATTTTTTTATCCTTTGAAACCTGTGCCTTTTCAAGTATCTGTTTAGATCGTGACCTGCCGATCCCATAAATATAGGTAAGTCCGATCTCGGCTCTTTTATTTTTTGGTAAGTCTACGCCTGCAATACGTGCCAAGAGTCTCCTCCCTCAAAAATGAGATTTTATCCTTATACTTCTGGTGCTAAAAATATCATTTTCAATCAATCCAATAACCTGATAGTCCATTTTAAAAAATAAATCAACTATCCAGTCACTCGTCAATCTATCTAGTATTATCAAGACGATATTTAGGATTATATCCACCCGATCAGATAATCACCCTCGGTTGATCTCGCCGGTGTGATTATCCTTACCCCTGCCTCTGCTTGTGCCGAGGATTCTCACAAATCACCCGAATTATGCCTTTTCGTCGAATAATTTTACACTTTTTACAAATTGCTTTTACAGAACTTCTCACCTTCATAGATTTTTTAACCTTTATTTGAATCGATAAATGATTCTACCCTTGGTTAAATCGTAAGAAGACAGCTCTACCAAGACCCTGTCTCCACGGAGAATTCGAATAAAATTTTTTCTCATTTTTCCAGAAATATGGGCGAGAACTCTATGGCCATTTTCCAGTTCAACCCGGAACATAGCATTGGGGAGAGGCTCCACAACCACCCCCTCTACCTCTATCGCCCCTTCCTTTGACATAGCTATTTATCTCCTCATCAAATCTTGCTGAATCAAATCTTACTGAGTATCTCTGGCCCACTACCCGTGATAGCTACCGTATGCTCAAAATGAGCTGATAAACTATTATCAACAGCTACGGCTGTCCAGCCATTAGCCAATACCTCCACCTCATAACTGCCCATAATAACCATCGGTTCTATGGCCAAAACCATTCCTTCCTCTAAGCGTATCCCTCGTCCAGGCTTGCCGAAATTAGGCACCTGAGGATCTTCATGAGGGGATCGCCCGATTCCATGTCCTACAAAATCACGAACCACGGAAAATCCCCGCTCTTCAACATACCGCTGAATCGCATAGGAAATATCCTGGAGTCTATTTCCCACACAAGCCTTCTCAATCCCCTGATATAGAGATTCCTCCGTGGCCTCAAGCAGGTCTTTCGCCTCCTGACTGATGCTCTCTACCGGCAAAGTAATCGCCGCATCTGAACAAAACCCTTCAAATCTGACCCCGATATCAATACTGATAATATCTCCCTTCTGGAGTTTTCTCCCGGAAGGTATTCCGTGAATAACCTCCTCATTAATAGAAGTACAAATACAGCCTGGGAAGGGATCGTCATTAATAAATCGTTTATATCCTTTAAAAGTTGGCTTACCTCCCCGACGAAGGATCTGCCTTTCTGCTTCCCGATCAAGTTCCAGGGTAGTAATACCTGGCTGTACCAACTTTTTCAGATAATCAAGTACCTCGGCCACAATACGGCCCGCCTGCCTCATCCTCTCGATTTCATCAGCAGATTTTAAAATAACCACGAACTATCCTTAGCTTTCCAATACCTTACAGAGTCGATCAAATATTTGATCTGGCCCTTCGCTCTCCCCTAAATTTATCGTAACTAACTTGCCTTGCGCCTGATAATATCCAATGAGCGGCATGGTCTGGGCCTGATAAACAGATAACCTCTCTTTTATAGTCTCAAGGTTGTCATCTTTACGCTGAAAAAGCTTTTTCCCACACAAATCACATACCCCCTGCTGTCGCGGGGGATTAAAATACACATTATACATATTCCCGCAGCCTTCACACGTCTGCCTTCCCGCAAGCCTCTTGATAAGGGTCTGTTCATCGAGCTCAAAATTGATAACCTGATCGAGCCCCATATTCAACCTATCCATGACTTCGGCCAAACTCTCTGCCTGCGGTATGGTTCTGGGAAATCCATCGAGGATAAAACCACGATCGCAATCCTTAGCCTTCAATCTGTCCTCAATGATACCAACGACTATTTCATCAGGTACCAAAAGCCCCTTATTCATATATTCCTGAGCCTTTATCCCCAAGGATGTTTGCTCACGCACTGCCTCCCGTAATATGTCTCCCGTCGAAATCTGGGGAATATGGTACCTTTTCATGAGTAACTTAGCCTGGGTTCCCTTTCCTACTCCTGGGGCTCCGAGAAGTATAAGGTTCATCGCTCCATTCCTATCCTTTGCTTGCTCGATTTCTTAATAAACCCCTCATAATTTCTCATAATCAGATGAGACTCTATCTGCCGTACCGTATCCAACCCAACCTCAATGATAATGATCAGCGCTATCCCACCAAAGTAAAAAGGAACGTTAAAATATTTAATCATATAGGTAGGCAAAATAGAAATAAGAGACAGATAAATTGCTCCAACCAGAGTAATTCTACTAAGAATCTTATCAATATATTCGGCGGTCATTTTCCCAGGCCGAATGCCAGGGATAAACCCCCCGTACTTTTTCATATTATCCGCCACGTCAACTGGATTAAAAATAATAGCCGTATAAAAATAGCAGAAAAAGACAATCAAAATAATATATAAAATAGTATTCAAAATTGCACCTGGAGCCAGGGCATCAGCTACCGCTACCATCCAAGGATGATTGATGAACCGAGCTATCGTTGCCGGAAACATGATAATTGAGGCAGCAAAGATAATCGGAATAACTCCAGCAGTGTTTACCCGCAAGGGAATATAGGTGCTCTGCCCGCCATACATCCTTCTTCCAACTACCCGCTTGGCATATTGCACCGGAATCTTTCGCTCTCCAGTCTCTATAAAGACGATAAATGCACACACCGCTACCATAAATACAGCCAAGATGACCATTAGGGGAAATGATATTTCTCCCGTACGCAAAAGACGCACAGTATTGATCACCGCCGCTGGTCCCCGGACAACAATACCGGCAAAAATAAGGAGAGAAATCCCATTTCCTATTCCTCGCTCGGTTATCTGCTCACCTAACCACATCAAAAAAACTGTTCCCGCAGTCAGGGTAATCACCGTCAGGAGACGAAACGGCCAGCCAGGAAAAGGAACAATCGGCGCACCAGCTGGGCTGTGCATCGACTCAAGACCAAAACCTATACCGAGAGATTGAATAATGGCGATCAGAATTGTTCCATAGCGGGTATATTGGGTAATCTTCTTTCTCCCCTGCTCGCCCTCTTTTGAGAGCCGCTCAAGATGAGGAATGACTACTGTCAAAAGCTCCAGAATAATGGCCGCATCAATGTAGGGCATAATCCCCAGGGCAAAAACCGTCAGCTTCGATAGGGCTCCCCCTGAAAACATATCAAAAAATCCCAGCAGCGTCCCTTTGGCATGAGCAAAAAAAGCACTCAAAGCCGCACCATCAATCCCTGGAGTCGGAATATGAGCCCCAATCCTAAAAACAGCCAAAAGACCTAAGGTAAACAGGATTCTCTTTTTTAATTCAGGTATTTTAAAGATATTTTGGAAACTCTCAATCAAGGGCTGATCACCTCGACCTCTCCACCTGCGGTGCGAATCTTTTCAATAGCGGTTTTGGAAAATTTATGGGCTTTAATTTTCAATGGCTTGGTTAACTCACCATCCCCAAGGATCTTGATCCCATCAATAATCTTTTTGACCAGGCCTCTTTGCACTAACTCCGTCGGACCGACCATGCTCCCTTCATCAAAAGCCTCAAGAGCCGAAACATTCACCAAAGCGTATTCCTTTCCAAAAATGTTCCGAAAACCTCGCTTTGGCAACCTCCGCTGCAGCGGCATCTGGCCACCCTCAAACCCCCGGCGTACACCACCGCCAGCTCTGGCATTCTGGCCCTTGTGCCCCCGACAACTTGTCTTGCCGTGCCCTGACCCGGACCCTCTACCCACTCGTTTGCGACGTTTCCTTGAACCTTCCGCGGGTTTTAATTGACTTAAATTCATCCATCTATCCTTCTATAATTTGATAATCTACCAAATACTCTACCTTCTTTATCATTCCCATAATAGCTGGATTGTTAGGCCGGTATACCGTCTTATTTAATTTGGTCAAACCCAGCCCCTTTAATACCTCACGATGCCTCCACGATCTGCTGATTCCACTTTTAACTAATGTTATTTTCACCTGACTTCCCATATCACCCTGCCGCCTCTTCTCTGATTAAGCCCCGTTCTCGAATAATTTCCTCCGGATCTCTCAGACTCATCAATCCATCCATCGTTGCCTTAATAACATTGTGCGGATTCGTGGACCCAATCGATTTAGTAAGAATATTTCTTACACCAACCGCCTCCATAACCGCTCTCACTGTCCCCCCAGCAATAACTCCGGTCCCTTCAGAGGCTGGTTTCAAAATAACCTTGCTGGCACCATAATGCCCGATAACCATATAGGGAATGGTTCCATTGATAACCGGAATCTTTATCAGGTTCTTTTTCGCCCGCTCAACTCCCTTGCGAATAGCCTCTGGGACCTCATTAGCTTTGCCCAATCCGATTCCAACATAACCATCAGCGTTTCCAACCACTACCAGAGCACTGAACCCGAACCTTCTCCCCCCTTTAACAACTTTGGCAACCCGATTAATATGGACTACCTTATCCACTAATTCAAATTGATCTGGATTTACCCTGGCCAAACGATTTCCTCCATCATTGCTAGAATTCCAAGCCCCCTTCTCTGGCACTCTCTGCCAAGGCTTTCACTCTGCCGTGAAAAAGATACCCTCCACGGTCGAAAACTACCTTCTTAATCCCCTTACTGAGAGATTCCTTGGCAATTAATTCACCAATAATCTTGGCAGCCGCAATATTACCACCATACTTCTGCCGCTCTCGAAATTTGGAAGACAAAGTAGATATCGACGCCAATGTTCTCCCCTGCTCATCATCAATTACTTGGGCATAAGTATGCTTGGATGACTTAAAAACAACCAGACGCGGACGCTCTGCTCTTCCTTTAATTTTTTTCCGAACTCTGGCGTGGCGGATCGCTCTCGCCCTCTGACGTTCATTCACTTTCACCGATTCTTCTCCTTCACCTACTACTATGCCCCGCTTTTTCCAACCTTTCTTCTCACCGCCTCACCCTCATAGCGAATACCCTTGCCCTTATATGGTTCTGGCGGCTTAAAATTCCGTATTTCCGCACAAACCTGACCAACTTTCTGCTTGTCAATCCCCCTGACCGTAATGTTTGTCTGCTTGTCAACCAAAATCTCAATTCCATCCGGGATAGGATATTCAATTGGGTGCGAATAACCAAGGTTCAGGACCAATTTCTTCCCTGAAACATTCGCCTTATATCCAATGCCTACGATCTCAAGCTTCTTTTCAAAACCATTTTGAACCCCAAAAACCATATTGGCTATCAAAGCCCTAGTCAGACCATAAACTGCTCGGCCCGCTTTGGTTTCCACTTTCGGCTTGACTATAATTTCCTCACCCTGCCTCTCCACCATGACAGCCGGATGAATGTTAAGCATGTTTAATCCCTTAGGGCCCTTTACTGACAAAACATTTTTATCAATTTGAACCTCTATCCCCTTGGGTATAACTACTGGCTGCTTTCCTATTCTTGACATAGGTCATCCCTTTTTACCAAACGTAGCACAAAACCTCGCCACCTAATCCCGCCCTCCGGGTATTCTTATCGGTCATGATTCCCCGAGGAGTAGATAGGACCGCTATCCCCAGCCCCCCCAAAACCCTTGGAATCTCATCCTTCTTTACATATACCCTTCTGCTGGGTTTGCTAATCCTCCTAAGGTTAGTGATGATCGGCCGATTATTTTCAGTATATTTTAAATAAATACGAATTATCCCCTGCTTCTGATCATCAATAACCTTGTAGGCTCTAATATATCCCTCCTCTTTGAGAATCCGAACAATTTCCTGCTTCACCCGTGAGGATGGGATATCTACTGCCTGAAATTTCGCCATGCTAGCATTTCTTATCCTGGTTAGCATATCAGCAATCGGATCCGTTAAGGCCATAATTCTCCCTTCCAGTCTTACCAACTAGACTTGATAACGCCCGGGATTTCTCCCCGCAAGGCAAGCTGACGAAAACAAATTCGGCAGATGCCAAACCGTCTCATATAGCCTCGCGGCCGTCCGCATAATCCACACCTGTTATACTTTCGTACGGCAAACTTTGGTTTTCGATTCGCTTTGATAATCATCGCTTTTCTTGCCAAGGCTCTACCTCATCTCTTCATTCAATCTTTTCTATTCTGCTCTCTCTCTCTCTCCCCTAAACGGGAACCCAAAACCCTTAAGTAATGACCGCGCCTCTTTATCCGTCTTGGCTGTAGTCACAATGGTGATATTCATACCCCTCACTTTGTCTATCTTATCATAATCAATCTCAGGAAATATCACCTGCTCGGCCAGCCCAAAGTTAAAGTTCCCCCGACCATCAAAAGACTTGTCAGAAATTCCCTTAAAGTCCCTAATTCGAGGAAGAGCTACCGATACTAACCGATCCAAAAATTCATACATCCTTGTCCCCCGCAAGGTTACCCGACAACCAATAGCCATTCCCTCTCTCAACTTGAAACCAGCTATCGATTTCTTAGCCCGAGTAATCATCGGCCTTTGCCCACTAATTTGAGCCAGATCTTCACAAGCAAAATCGAGAGCCTTGGCATTCTGAATCGCCTCTCCAACCCCCATATTAATGACAATCTTAACCAATTTGGGAGCTTGCAGCGCGTTTTTATATTTAAACTCCTCACATAAAGCAGGTAAAATCTCCTGTTGATATTTTTGCTTTAAACGAACCATATAGCCCTTTTCCTATTCTATCGCCAAGGGTATGAATCTAAACAATCAACTCCTTGCACTTTTTACATACCCTAGCCTTTTCTCCATTCTCAAGTCGAATAAAGCCAACACGGGTCGGATTATTACACTTGCCACATTTCACCATGACATTGCTGATATGAATCGTACCCTCTTTTTCAATAATCCCGCCCTGTTGCTGCTGCTGACTGGGTTTCAGATGCCTCTTGACCATCATCAATTTTTCAACTACTACCCGATTCTTTTCCGGCAGAACACTGATCACCCGACCTGTCTTACCCTTTGCCTTGCCAGCAATCACGTAAACCAGATCATCCTTACGAATCTTGTTCGTCCGTACCTTAGCTTTGCTTGTTTTTTTCGGATTCATCAGTCTCGTTTCCTCAAATAAGAGAACCTCTTAAAGAACCTCTGGAGCCAAAGAAACAATCTTTGAAAAGTTCTTACCCCGAAGCTCCCTACCAACCGGTCCGAAAATTCGGGTCCCTATCGGCTCTCCCTGATTATTAATCAAAACCGCAGCATTTCGATCAAATTTAATGTAGGAGCCATCAGGACGACGAACCTCCTTGGCTGTCCTGACTAAAACCGCCTTGTTGACCGTTCCTTTCTTTATCGCTGAGGTAGGGGTAGCCTCTTTTACCGTAACCACAATAACATCGCCAATCGTAGCGTATCTTTTCCGAGACCCACCCAAGACCTTAATGCACATCACCTTCTTGGCTCCCGTATTATCCGCTACATCAAGCATTGTTTGAACCTGAACCATACTATTATACCCTCAATTCCATCTTTATTCAATTCGAGTTATTCATTAGCAGATGTTCCCCATGTTTAAATTAGGAGGAGGAGATAAGCCGCAGGGGAAGGGTATTGAGGTAAAAGATAATAGT
>JAILZY010000090.1 GCA_023512255.1 bacterium
GCCAGCTATACCGCCACCGCTACCTACTCGGATGGATCAACCAAGGAGGTAACCGCACAGGCCACTTGGAGTGTCTCTCCCTCAACCTATGCTGCTGTAGCCGCAGGCAAGCTGACCACCAAGGAGGTGTCGTCCAACCAGACCATCACCATAACGGCTAGCTACACCGAGGGTGGGGTGAGCAAACAAACCACCAAGAGCGCTACCATTGTGGATGTGCCAGCTACCCTGACCAGCCTCTCGATCTCAGGGCCTGATAGGGTCAATGAGAAATCAAGCGCCAGCTATACCGCCACCGCTACCTACTCGGATGGATCAACCAAGGAGGTAACCGCACAGGCCACTTGGAGTGTCTCGCCCTCAACCTATGCTACTATTGCCTCAGGCAAGCTGACCACCAGTGGTAATCTTTTCACTAGCCAAACCGTTACCATAACCGCTAACTACACTGAGGGCGGCATCACTAAACAAGCTAACAAAACAGTTACTATCTCTGTTATATCAGTTTCTTACCAATTTATCCCCGACACCGGGCAAACCCAATTTTACACTGACACCCTTGGCGAGGACTCAGACTACCTAATCAATCCCCCCTCATATACTAAGCTCGATGCTCGAGGCAATCCCCTGCCGGATTCGGCTTCATCCTGGAGTATGGTGAAGGACAATGTTACTGGCCTGATCTGGGAGGTTAAGACTGACGATGGCTCAATTCATGACAAAGATAATACCTACACCTGGCAGGATGCTCAGGATAAATTTATCGCCAAGCTTAACGCCGAAAAGTTTGGTGGCTATTCTGACTGGCGCTTGCCGACGGTTAAGGAATTGTCAATGATAGTAGACAGTGGGAGGTTTGATCCTGCCATTAATACTAATTATTTTCCCAACACGAAGTCGTCTCCCTATTGGTCGTCTACCAGTAGTGTCTACAGTACCGACACTGCATGTTATGTGAACTTCAAAGACGGCTATGTTTTTATCTATAGTTTTAAGACAAGCCTACGTTACGTACGTGCAGTGCGTGGCAATAGTGCTTTCAGTACGTTTGTGGTTAATGGTGATGGTACAGTTACCGATACCTCGACCAGCCTGATGTGGCAACAGGATACGGCCGGTCCGATGAACTGGGAGGAAGCGATCAACTATTGTGAGAACCTTTCTCTTGGCGGATACACCGACTGGCGACTCCCCAATAGAAATGAGCTACAATCTCTACTAGACTATAATCATTTTTCTCCTGCTATAGATGCTACTGTCTTTCCTAATACTGCAAATACTGCTTACTGGTCGTCTACCACCTACGCTGGCGATCCTGAGTGCGCATGGTTAGTGGACTTCTATCAAGGCAACGTTTTTGGCCCCTACCGCTATAATAAATCAGATAAGGTTTATTATGTGCGTGCGGTGCGTGAGGGGGGAAATATCCTCATCAGGAGTGAGGTGATCATAACCTTTAATATGGAATTGACGAGTAACGTTAATGATTTGAAGTCAGCTATCACCTTGGCCAGAGATGGCGTTGACTTTCGTCCTCTTGATGAGGATGATACGGCAGTTATTAAGGGGGATACCTTGATATTGACTGTCAGCCCTCCTCTTACCGGCCGCAAAAACAGTATCAGAATAGCGGCTAATGCATTGAAAGACTTAAATGATAATGTAGTGTCCGAGGCTATAACTATAGATAACCTGGCGGGAGAACTGGAGGGAGAAGAAGAGAAAGAGGTACCGTCTCTGACAGGAGTATCAGTGTCAGGTCCGGACAAGGTCAATGAGAACTCCACAGCAAATTATACGGCCAAGGCTCTCTTCTCAGACGGAACCACTCAGGATGTTACCAGCACAGCTCAGTGGAGTGTCTCGCCTTCAACCTATGCCGCTGTAGCCGCAGGTAAGCTGACCACCCGCGAGGTGCCGTCCAGCCAGATCATCACCATAACGGCTAGCTACAGCGAGGGCGGGGTGAGCAAACAAGCCACCAAGAGCGTTACCATTGTGGATGTGCCGGCTATCCTGACCAGCCTCTCGATTTCAGGCCAAGACAAAGTTAATGAGAAATCGAGTGCCAGCTACAGCGCCACGGCCGCCTATTCGGATGGATCAACCAAGGAGGTAACCGCACAGGCCACTTGGAGTGTCTCGCCCTCAACCTATGCCGCTTTAGCCGCAGGCAAGCTGACAACTAAGGAGGTGTCATCCAACCAGACCATCACCATAACGGCCAGCTACAGTGAGGGTGGGGTGAGCAAACAAGCCACCAAGAATGTTACCATTGTGGATATACAGCCAGGAGGTAGTACATCCTCAAAATGCCAAGAGGATGATTCGGGATCGTTGGATATTATAGGAACCAGCGGCAAGGTGGGTGATGAGGTGCAGATAGCAGTCAGAGTGCAGAATGTACCCGCTGCAGTTTATTCCTTTGGCTTTGAATTGACTTATGATCCTGATGTTTTGGAATACCAGGGTTATGAAGCCGGGGATTTGACATCGTCTTTCTTAATTTTGAGTGCAGCGGCTGTTGGTTCTGGCAGAATAAGAGCTGGCGGCCTAGGTGATAAGTATCTGGCCAGGGGCGCAAGCGGCAAGGTTATTGTGCTTAAGTTCAAGGTTAAAGGTGGTCAGAATGGTAACTGTTATCCCTTGAGGCTAGAAAAGCTTACGGATGATATCAGCACTTTTTCAACCAGCGGAGGGTATTTTTGCCTTAAAACCTGCAGCGGTGACCTCAATGAAGATGGGAAAATTACGCCATCTGATGCCCTGATAGTCTTTAAATGCTACCTGGGCACAGGCTCATGCAGTGAACGTGCTGATGTTGATGGAAACGGTGAGGTTACACCGGCAGATGCTCTTTGTCTGTTTAGAAAATATCTAGGTCAGCCGTCCTGTTTGGATTAAATGGATTAAAAGAGTCGCTCTTATATATCAGATACCATAAACCCTCAAGGGAGCTTAGCTCTTATTAGGGTTATGTCTCTCAATGGTAGCTAGTGTCTGTCCGAAAAAAATGCCTTTTGGGATTACACCTATAATGAGCAAAATCAAATATATAGGTAACAGACACATGTATATAAGTGAACAGAAACTCGTTAAAAATCGGATGAAATAGATGAAAAATTAATAATTATTTCAAATGGTTACGAACTCTTACCTGTAATAGTACTAATTAACATAATATTGTCAATAAGTTAGTCAATTTCGGACAGACACTAGTTATTAATTAAAGTTTTAGGAAAGGGGTTATAAGGGGAAAACCCTTTTTCAAAAGGGTTTTCCCCTTCTTTTCAAAAGGGTTTTCCCCTTTCTAATCTAAAATATATCCCTCCTGTTGCAGCTTTCGGTATAATTCACCAGCTTTGTTCAGGCTATCGAAAATAAGCGATACGCTCATCGTGGCTCCGCTAATGGAATCATACTCAGGTCGGAATTGGTAATTGTGTTTAAGGTCTCGGCCAATGATCCGCCCTTGAAGTTTCTGACTATCGGCTGCGGTTATGAGCAGGTTCTCATACTTGGTAATATGGAGAGGAATAAAGTGAGTAACTATGCCCTGTTGGTTAAAAATTAGCAAAAAATATATCGGATGGCAAACATCGCACAAGGGAGGGCGGCTGTAGAGTTTAGCAAACCAGCGCTTTTTTTTGGCTAAAGAGCTAGAGTCAATTATATCAATAACATAGACGTTTTGGTATTGCGGCCAGCTCTTTTTATTAAAGGATAAGCGCGGCTTGCTGTTGCCATGAAGGATGGCCTGTTGAATTTTTTTCTTTATTTCCTCTTCTGACCAGGAGAATTGAATAGGGCTTGGCCTGGCTGCGTCAACAGCTTCAGCCTGCCGCTCCTCCTGGACAATTTTCTGAAAAGAGGCTAGGTCAAGTGAGATGAGCTTTCGCAATTCACTAAGTAATATATCCCCATTTTTAATCAATCCAAGATATGATTTGGCCAGCAAAACTCCTTCTGGAGAGCGCCGTAGGATAAGAAGGTATGGGGTGCCGCCTGGATTTCCCAAGGCATCGTAAGCCTCAAATTCTGGATCTGGGATAACGGGAAAGGGGACATTTTTTTCCACTCGAAAGCGCTCTGTCTCTCGGTGAGTATTTCCAACTCCAACAGCCAGCATCTTGATCCGACTGCTTAGGCTTTTATCCTCTGAAATTTTCTGATAGAGCTCACCCAGCACAGGAGCCTGAACCAGACAAGAGACGCAATAGCGGTTAAAAAATTCCAAAACGATATAATCAGCCTGAATATCATCAAGGGAGAAAGTCTCATCTTCACCAAAATGAAACAGCCAACTTCTCAAGCCAAGATATCGGCGCTCTTTCCTGGTCAGGGTATTCTGCAAAGAGAGGGAAGGGATTTTCTCCCCTGGCCAAAGCCGGCGGCTTTCAGCCCAAAAGCCCTCCCTCTCGGCAGAATGAGTGAGGGTAGCAGATACACCAAATAGAAACAGGAAGATTAGGAAAGGTAAGACAAGGGAGACTTTTAGATAGCTCATACGCTCTCCAAAATGATTTGAGCCAGATATCTTCCAAGTCGCATGGCTTGCTGTATGGCCAGAGGATGGCGCTTGATCTGCCCTTTTTGATCAATACCAGGATAAAAAAGCTCGGAAAGGTATCGGATGTTCATGATGGTGAACCAAACTTTAACAATCTGCTGGGCATTTTGAAAGAATTGATACCTATTCATGCCGCCTACGCACAGGAATACTCCCGGAATTTTCGCCTCCTGGGGGAAAAAGGGTGTCTTGAGGAGATACTTGGCTACCCAGCAACACTGGCCCCGATCAATGAGCGCCTTGGTTTGAGCTGTCAGACTTCCGAAGAATATCGGGGAGGCCAGAATGAGTCCTCTTGCCTGCCGAAGATAAGAGTAGATCTTGGGCATATCATCACCAATCACACATTGGCCGCTCTTAAGACATCCTCCGCATTCCTGACATGGCCTTATCTGCAATTGATTTAACTGAAATTTTTCACCCCCAAGACCGGCTTCCCTAGCTCCCTGAAGGCAGGCATCAACCAGCAAATCAGTGTTTCCCCCAACCCTGGGGCTTCCGCACAGGGCAATGATTGATCGGTTGGCGGCTGCGGTCATTTTTTGTTTCTCCTTTTCAAGGCCGAATGCCTTGGCCGAGGCTCATGAGCGGCTGAAGCATAAGATGGAGACGATGGCGGCGGCTCGGCTGATGGATTGAGCACTCTTTTCATTTTTCGATAGAATAAAAACATAGTGGTCGGAATAGAAATGATGATAAAGATAAGAATGAGAACAAAAACCCTAGCTATTTTCCTGGTTGTGGTTAGATCCGAAGGATTACCGGTCGAATCCGCGACCGCGGCCGATTTGCTCTCTACCCCTGCTGATTTGCTCTCTCCTCCTGCTGAGGAGGTGGGCGGCTGATTAAGCTGTTTGAGATTGACAAATCCCTGAAGCAGGGCAGAGGGAGCCGCTGTTTGCTCACTACTCTTGATAGGTACGGTAATCAGCAGACGAACTCCGATGTAGTTTTCCCCAAGAGCAGTAGCTGGAATAGAGAGATATTTTCCCCCGGTTTGGGGATTTTTTAGCGCAATCTCTTCGAATGCTGGATGCTGATTCTGAAACCGCTCAATGTGCTGAAAGACAATCTTCTGCTCATTTACCAAGGGCTGGCTCTTTTCTGTGCTCAAAGAGCGCTCTGCCTGCGTCAGGTATTCTCTGAGCTGCGGATCTTCAGCCAACTTAAGCAAGGCTGACTCCAATGCCCAAACCCAATCAGGACAAAAGAGCTCTTGGGTGGTGAGAGAATTTCGAACATTTCCCCTTTCGGCTACCCGTGAGCGGGCACTCAGATAGAAAATAGAAAATGTGATCACCACAAGGAGCGGGACCGATCCGCTGAGAACAGCAATGATCAAAAATCTCTTCGGCAATTTTCTCCTCCATTTTTATTTTAACAGATTATAAGGAGTCAAATCTCAGATTCAAGTGTTAATTAAGGATTCAGATTTAAGAGATAGCATTAAATCATACCCTTGAGTGCTTCGTCAAGTCTGCCGCGATCCCCCCAGCAATTCAGAAGGTAGCAATTTTAAAGTTTTAAAGAGAGATAGCAAAATGATCAGGCCGCCTTGGTGCGCTGGTGCGCCCCGGTGTGCCCATCCTCTTTTCCCTTGACATCTGCGGGAAAACGGCTAAAATACTTCAGAAAGTATTAACTTATCCCCTCCAAGCTTTTGCCGCGAGAGATGGAGTGCAAGGAGAAAATATAGTCTTACCTTTTCGTAGAGCAAGATTAATCAGCAAAAGAGCAGTCTGTGAAGAGATATGAAGACATATGAAGAGATAAATGAAAAGATCAAGCAAGGGAAAGCTGTCGTAGTTACAGCCGATGAGGTGTGTGAGCTGGCCGAGGCCGAGGGGATTAAGGCTGTGGCTGAAAAGGTCGATGTGGTAACGACAGCCACCTTTGGCCCGATGTGCTCATCAGGGGTTTTTTTGAATTTCGGACATGCCGATCCTCCAATCAAGATGAGCAAGATTTGGCTAAATAATGTGCCTGCCTATGCTGGTCTTGCCGCGGTGGATGCCTATCTTGGGGCTACGGCTGTTTCGGAGACGGAAGGAATCCAGTATGGAGGAGGGCACGTAATCGAGGACCTTTTGTCTGGCAAACCGATACGGCTGGAGGCCGAGGGCTGCAAAACGGATTGCTATCCTGCCGAAAGAGTCTCTGTCCAGATCACGCTGGACAGCCTCAATCAGGCTATATTACTGAACCCTCGTAACGCTTATCAAAACTATGCCGCGGCCACCAACTCTTCTTCAAGAACCCTGCATACCTATATGGGCACCCTGCTGCCCAGGCTTGGGAATGTGGCCTATTCCACCTCAGGGCAGTTGAATCCCCTAATCAATGATCCTGAGTATCGCACCATTGGCCTTGGGACCAAAATATTCCTAGGCGGCGGAATTGGCTACGTTCTGGGTGAAGGGACCCAACACAATCCCAATCAGCTTCGGGCCGCCAACAAGGTCCCTCTCAGCAGCGCTGGAACCTTGATGCTAATGGGTGATCTGAAGCAGATGAATCCCCGCTACCTTAGAGGAGCAACCATAAAAAAATACGGCGTATCTCTCATGGTAGGCATTGGGATTCCGATTCCGGTGCTGGATGAAGGTATAGCCGAGTCGGTATCTGTTCGGGATAAGGATATTTACACCACTATTTATGACTACAGTGTAGAAAAATTATCCAGACCAACCTACGGAAGGGTCAACTACCAGGAATTGAAGTCAGGGTCGGTCCAGATCAACGGAAATCAGGTGCCGACCAATCCGGTCTCAAGCCTCTTTATGGCCAAAGAGATTGCCGCCATATTGAAAGACTGGATCAGGCGGGGAGAGTTTTTCCTGGTAGAGCCTATTTGCCTCCTCCCTCGGGATACCCGCCTTAAGCCCTTACCACAGAAGGAGGATGAATCCAAAAAGGATGGCTTGAAGTTATGAACACCGTTACCAGAAGAGTCGTCTTAACCTTTCCAGCCAACCTAGTTGAAGATACGGCTATTTATCACCTGATTAAGGATTATGATCTAGTGGTCAATATCCTCCGGGCTAAGATTATCCCCAAGGAAATCGGACGTATTGTCCTTGAGCTGCGTGGGAAAATCGATAATATTAAAAAAGGAGTGAGTTATCTTGAGAGCAAGGGCATTGAGGTCAAGCCCCTGGCCCAGGATATTTACCTCAATGAGGATAAGTGCGTAAGCTGTGGGATGTGTTTGGCTGTATGTCATCAGAAGGCGCTGTCGTTAAATAAAAATACTTGGAAGATTGAGTTCAATCGGGATGATTGTATCTTGTGCGAGCAGTGCGTGTCAGTCTGCCCTCTCAAGGTTATCCAGGTTACCTTCTAAGGTGTTTGCTGGTTTCCTCACCTTAAAGCCAATATTTTGTGGCCTGCAAAAGCCACTTACATAGGGTTTGCCGTGCAGTCCTGGCGATTAGTTGACTTGACAGCCCATAATGCCTTTATGAATATGGCTATTGATGAGGCCATATTAAAGGCCTCTATCCAGCAAGAGGACCAGTGGGAGAGCCAGCAAGGGGATCAGCAGAGAGAATGGGTGGGCACTATCCGATTTTATACCTGGACTCCAGCCGCAATTTCAATTGGATGTATGCAGAAATTTTCGGCTGACTTCAATCTGAGCCAGATTGAACAGCTAGGGCTTGCCCTGGTGCGGCGGCCAACGGGTGGAAGAGCAGTGCTCCATTGGGGAGATCTTACCTACTCTTTAGTCTTTGCTGAAAATAATCCGATAATCCCACGGGGGACTATGGCTAGCTACTACAAAATTAGCCAGGCCATCCAGAGGGGATTAGCCCTTTTAGGGCTTCCAGCTCAACTTTGCCCTAAGCGGAAAATCAGCCGATCTGCTTTTTGCTTTGCCGGGAAGGCCAAGTACGAAATTTTGCTCCAGGGGAAAAAGGTTATGGGTAGTGCTCAAAGGAGAGAAAGAGGGGCCGTTTTGCAGCAGGGCTCGATTATGGTGGAAAACCAACGGGAGCTGATTCAAAGAATTTTCTCTAGCCCTAGACTTGATGAACTTCTCTCAGTCGAAGGCGCAAGCCGAGACAGCAGAGCCAAAGAGGTGGAATTTGGCTCTGAATTCACTTCCCTGGAGGAGGTAGCCGGAGGCCCTATTGCGATCTGTCTCCTCAAGGAGGCTCTGATCAGGGGTATTGAGGAAGAGTTTGACATCTGTCTAGCCCGTGGCCCATTGACCGGCTGGGAGAAAAATGAGTCTGAGAGGCTTTGTCAGGGAAAATACTCCCGGCCGCTTTGGACAATAAGGGGTTATCGGGGTGAATAGAGTGAATTGTGTTGATCTTGGGGCTCTCGATGATCTTGTTTCTGGCTGGCGAGAGCTGATCGAGCAGGCCGCTCAGGCCAAAGAGAGGGCTATTGTCCCGCTCTCCGGGTTCAGGGTGGGGGCCGCCCTGCTCACGACTGAGGGGCGGTGTTATCTTGGTTGTAATATCGAAAATACCTCCTTGAGCCTCAGTATCTGCGCCGAGCGGGTGGCTTTCTTGAAGGCACTCTCCGAAGGAGAAAAAAGCTTTCAGGCTCTGGCCATTGTCAGCGACAGTGAGGGGATCATTACCCCTTGCGGAGCATGCCGACAATTGATCTGGGAGTTTGCCCCCCAAATTACGGTCATAATGAACAATCCGCGAGGAGATGTTCGATGGGCCAGAATAGGCGATCTGCTGCCGCAGGCCTTTTCCTATCTAAATACCACCCTCCCTAAATAAATTAAGGAATGACAGTAGGGTGAGGGAAAAGAAATCAAGCTATTGATAGCTACAGTGTGATGTTGACCATATCTAATAAAGCAAAGAGCCGGTTGCTATCTAAAGCAGCAAAGACTAAAGCAAAGAGCTGGTTGCTGCTCCTGGTGCTGGCCGGAGCCAGAGTTTTTGGGGCTCAGTCAATGCTCTTCCAAGACCTTTGTTTTGCCCAAGCCTCTGTTTCCATCTCTGTCTGCCCGTCCAAATCTTGGGGAAGCAGTAAAGAACAGCAAATCTTAAAACCGGTCATGGTAGAGGGCAGGCTCTATCTGGCTATCAATATCCAGGGTGAAAAATTTCACCTCTGGCGTATTGATCCGAACGCTTCGACTCAGGACTGGCAAGAGATAAATCTCGGCGGCTCAGGCGGCATTAATGATCCAAATGCCACTGCTCTTGGCTCTCATGCCGGCTATCTCTATCTGGCTACAAAGAAAGAGGGAGAGCGCCCCCATCTTTGGCGGCTGCAAGACCCTAATCAGGGAGTATGGAAGCCTGTTGGCCCGCCGGAGATTGGATTAGCCAAAACAATCATCTCCCTCTGCTCATTTGACCGTTGCCTCTACCTTGGATCTGTAAGCGGGCAGGAGGAGGGAGATTTAGAAGGCTTGGAGGTACAACTTTGGCGGTCTACCGAAACAGAAACGTATAACCAAGAGCTTTCTTCTGCTACCTGGAAGCCAGTGAGCGACGTGGTGGCCTCTGCCCTGATCTCGAGCGATTTTCAGGAATTTGAGGCCAAACTCTATCTTGGGATTGAAAGCAGAGCCAATAACCAAAAGAAGGCCGAGGTCTTGAAGCTTGATCCAAGCCCTGCCTCACCTTACCGATACAACATCTTCGGCCAGAGGGAGAACAATCAGAGCGTTACTGCCCTAGCTGTCTGTGATCAGACTTTGTATGCCGCCACAAGAAATAATGACTATGGAGCGCAGGTGTGGTTTCTGATCAAGGGAGGCGAGGATTTTAGCCGTCTGTCTTCCTGGGATAGTTTTATCAATCCTAACCGCTCCTATCCCAGGTCCCTGGAGAGCCTTGGCTCCTATCTTTTCCTAGGCTTTGATACTCCTGCAGGGGTGGAAATTTTCCGCTTATCGGCCAATCCAGACCATTTGGAAAATAGACAAAAAGAGTGGGAGAAGGTCTCCATCATCTATGATCAGGCGAAGGATCAGCCGCTTTTGGCCGATAAATCAAATCGCCTCTGCTGGCTGTATGCTGATCAAAGCAATGGTTATCTTTTCCTTGGGACCAAAGACTCCAGCGGCGCCTTTACCCTCTGGAAATCAGACCGGCTGCCGATTATCACCATAACCTCCCCACAGTATGATTACCAGAGTCATCCTCCCTATGCCTACCTTGGCGCCTTTGGTCCAAAATCAGGGAAATTGCAGGTTAGCTGGCGATCAACCCGAAGCGGTAACTACCTCATTCATCAGCTTCAGTTAAAGGATCCGAACAATCAAACAAATACAAGCCCAGGATTTCTATTCCGGGAGCAGGGAGCCGAGAAGGGAAAAATCTACACTAGCCCAAAGCTTCCCCCGGGCGATGAGCAGGGCACCTATGTGGCTGAAATTGTCTGGGATCCAAATCAAACCTCTCTGCCTAAAGAGCAGGGGCGCTATCCAGTGCTTTTCTCCTTTATTTACGATACCAAAGGCCCAGAGCGTCTGCCAGTGGTAACTTCGCTAACCCCAGGGAACAGAAAACTTAGGGTGAGATGGACCGCGGCTCATGATAAGCTTTCAGGGGTGGCTCACTACCGTATCTTGTGGAAGGAATCGCCCAAAGAGGCAGATGCCAATAGCATCCCTTTTTCCTACAAGGACTTGCCCAAGGAGAGTAAAGAGGAGAGTAAATATGAATACGAGATTAGCGGCCTGATCAATGGACGCAGGTACATGGTGGCAGTTTTGGCCGTAGATAGGGCGGGCAATGAATCTGACCTCTCGCCGATCACGGACAAAAGCTTTGCTACCCCACAGGCTGGGCAGAGTTTGACCGATCTTGTTGGTGAGAGCGGTGGTTGTTTTTTGAAAGCCTTAGGAGCGAAAAAAATTCACACCATGATTTCCCGAAGCAGAAAATAAGGGGAGTAATAGGTATGGCCAAGGAGTTTTTGAGATGTGCTTTCTGGAAGTGGCTGGGGGGATGTGGCGGGTTATTCCTAGTTGGTTTTTTTTGGCTTTGTTGCCCTTATCGGGCCTGGGCAGAAGCCCCTTGCGGCCTCTCGACCTCTGTCTGGGCAGGGTATTACATCCCGCAGGATACCAATTTTCGAAGGGTCTATAATAAGGATAATATTTACAGTGATGAAGGACAATTAGCTCTGTTCTTAGAATTTTCCAAAAGTTGGTTTAGCCAGATTGAACTAGCGGCGGGATTTGGTGGAACCCAATTCAGAGGCTATACTCTGCTTGGCCCTGACAATCCCAGTATTGATAGGGTCAAAATGTCCCTGCTTGCCGGATATACGCAGGTTTCATACCTTTTCCGGTATGTCGAAGGACAGATGCTGGTCCCCTATTTTGGTGGTGGGTTTGACGCCTGGGGATATCAGGAGAAGGAGGAAGGAGATGATCCGGTCAGGGGTGGCAAATACGGCTATCATGGCCTGGTTGGGGTTCGTCTCCTACTTGATTGGCTCGACCATCGAGCAGCGGAAAGCTCACGGCAGGAGTTTGGAATTGAGAATACCTATCTAGTTTTTGAAGCCAAGTGGTTGAAAATTAATAATTTTGGAGAAAGTAAACTTGACTTCAGCGGTCGGCTCTATCGGGCTGGGCTGTTATGGGAATTTTAACCCGATTTCCTCCTGCTCTGCTATCTTCAAAGACTGTCTAAAAAGGTTAAAATTATAAAATTATAAGATTAAAAGATAATTAAAAGATATAAACCTACACTTTTGCAGAAATTTCTTGACACTTTGAAGTCCTTGGGAAATTACCTCTAATAGCAAATCCGGTAAAATAAAAGGCTTGGCAAATACGGTAAAATCAAGGGTTCGAAAAAAAAATGCAAGAATATATAAAATGCAAGAGCATATAAGGTATAAACGAAGATTAAAATTATAGGATTAAAAGATATAAGCAAAGAAATAACAAAGAGATAAGGGTATCTAAGGAGCAACAATATATGCCGATCTCATGTCCTAAGTGCAATATTTTGAACCCCCGTGGGGCGGAAATCTGCGGCCAATGCGGCTTCGGATTAACTTCGGTGTCCACCTCCCGGATAGGCCAGGCTTCTTCTCGCTCGCCTCTACCCTCCTCAGCGCAAAATAAGAGCAAAAGCCCCCTGACCGGTACTTCGATATTTCCCCGCGGCGGCAGAGGGGGGAAAAATGTTCCTCTCCTAGCCCAGCTCGTGTCGGGAGTTTTGTGGATTTTGAGTGCACTCTTAATTGCTCTGTCGATTTTTCTGATAAAACCAGGGAAAGTTATTCTTCCAATCCCTTGGCTGTCATCTCCTCGCCCTTACTCCTTTCGGCTTCTGTGGGCTTTGGTGATTCTGGCCGGCGGGATTTATACCACGATTGTTGCCTATGGGATTTGTGCCTTAAAAAGATGGGGTCTCAAGCTCTACATAAGCTGGGTTATGGTCCAAGTGGTATTAGAGATTTTGGCCCGAATCTACCATCAGCAGCTCGGAGTGTATCTGTCAGCTTTGGTTTCAGCAGAGCTGATAGCTATTCTTCTCCTCTGGAAGAGAAGACAGGATTTTTCCTTATAACTAACGTGAGTTCGATATAACTGTGGTGAAAAAACTAAGCAAAACAATAGGTTATTATAAAATGTTCGCTCTCATATATCAGACACCAGAGAGAGTCCTTTGTGGTGAAAGAATAATGAGTAAAAAAGTTTCATGAGTGTGGCAATAAAATCTTTAACATTCTGCAATGTCGAGTTTAAGATAAACATAGATCGTTCAAAGGCAGTCAAATTGCGATGATTACGCTGGAATTGAAATACCTTAGCATAATCAGGCAGGTATTCTTGGGATACCCCTCT
>JAILZY010000168.1 GCA_023512255.1 bacterium
TCAGTTAACTTTCACAAAATGTGTGAGTTAACATTCTGGAATATAAAGCTTTTCAGGTGTTCGCTCTGGATTCAGGTCATAATAGCTGGTAGTCATATATAGCTGGGAAGCCTCTGATTTATTTATATTCTATTGCTTATAGTCAATAATCATAGTAAAATAGAACAAAGTTACTCCTGACCCGATAGGGGTTAATCCAAGGATTATCCCTAAGCGGTTTTTTCGGTAAGTAAATATACATTTGAAATAATTATCCTGGCCAGGATATTATAACCATTATGGTTAGTCGCTTAGCATCAAGGTAGCAAGGTAGCATAATACTTCCCCTGGTGATTGGGGAAAGCTTAGAGTAATTGCCAGGCGGAGAGAAGTTTACAGGGCCATGCACTGTCAGGATAAAAGCCGCTTAAGCCCGTAATTGCCAATTGGGCGCTTAAATCCGTAATTGCCAAGTGCGAGAGAGAGCTTAGAGTGATCTCCAGGTGGGGGATGCCGTATGAAATGCCCATATTGTAAGTCCGCGGAAAGTAAGGTGCTGGATTCTCGGGATAGTGAGGGAGGGTTTTCGGTACGCAGGCGGAGGGAATGCCTTGGCTGTAGTCGAAGGTTTACCACCTACGAACGGCTGGAGGATGTGCCTTGCATGGTGATCAAAAAGGATAATCGCCGCGAACCCTTTGACCGAAACAAGCTGTTGAATGGACTAATCAAGGCGTGTGAAAAAAGGCCGATAAGTCTCTATGTTCTGGAAGGGTTCGTGAACCAGATCGAGGAGAAGGTTCAAGATCTTAGCGGGAAAGAGATCAAAAGTAGTGAACTTGGTGAGATGGTTATGAATTGGCTATACCATCTGGACGAAATTGCCTATGTTCGGTTTGCTTCAGTATATCGGCAGTTTAAGGATATCGAGCAATTTATGAGGGAGCTTCGGGAAATCTCGAATCATAGAATTTCTGAAAATCAGGTGGAATAGCAGAAGCTAAGCCAAACTAGCCAGAAGAGCAAACCAGCCAGAAGAGAAAGAAGGGAAGACAAGAGAGAGTAGATCTTTCTCGCTAAAAAATAAAATAGAACAGCAATGGGCAGGCTATAGGGGCTAAGAGGAACGAACAAGGTATGAAGGTCCGAGCGCATCTATTCATTTCAGGGATAGTGCAGGGAGTATTTTTTCGCTACGCTACTAAAACAGAAGCTACTCGTCTGGGGGTAGTAGGGTGGGTGAAAAACTTGAGTGATGGTCGGGTGGAAGTTGTGGCTGAGGGGGAAAAAGTGGATGTTGAAAGGCTTGTGGCCTGGTGTCATCGTGGTCCTGTTGGAGCTCGGGTAACCAAGGTTGAGGTCCAATGGGAAAATTACAGCGGCGAATACTCCTCCTTTTCGATTGCTTATTAGCACTTGTATTGTTATTAGCACTCGTATTGATACTATCCGAGACTTTTATTGATACTACAACAAGACTTCCGAAACATCTTTCCTGCTAAAGCAGGAAGTTATAGGATAACATCGGGAGCTTCTCTTTGATTTTCTCCCTCGTGGGGCGGGAGGAGATGACTGGTATGCAGGACGAGATGACTGGTATTAAGGATAGGGAACAATATCTTGGCGTAATATTAAACAATATCTTAATATTAATAATAGCCCGTCAGAATATATGGAAAGAATATATCGAAAGATAAAAAGCCAGAATGTGAACCAAAATATGCCGAAAGATAAGATTGAGAGCCAGGCTGTGACAGATGTTCCCCATGTTGAAAAAATAATGTTGAAAATATAAAGGGGAGGAGAGAAAATAAAGAGAGAAGAAAGTT
>JAILZY010000091.1 GCA_023512255.1 bacterium
CTATTGTCTTTTACCTCAATACCCTTACCCTGCGGCTTATCTCCTCCTCCTAATTTAAACATGGGGAACATCTGCCCTTGCCAGTTCCTCGGATGTTTTTCCAGTATTCGTAGTGTACTCCCTTGAGTGATTCAGATAGGCCTCTCGATTGTAGATAAGCGGTAGCCGGTCGGTTTGGATCTTCCTTACAAGGCGGGTTCTCTTTTTCAATATTTTGGATGATCTCAGGGAAAAGGCTTAAGGTTTTGGTTCTGGCTCCGCATTCATTCAAGCGGTTACAGTTTATTGCCCAAGGTTTATTCGCATAAGCCCATGCTTCCCTACTGCCACACTCTGGGCATACTAAAGGGAAAATGCTTGTTCCTTTCTCTTTGGTTTTTTGGGTCCAATACTCACTTTGCCTCAATCGTTCTTTGATACTGGCTATAATATCATTTTGACTTTTTGTTGCCATAGACCTGCCCTTCCGCTGTTATTTTGCCGTTATTTTGTGGCTCCTGGCTGCTCAAGTTCCGCCAGGATACGGCGGATATCCTGCTCAATCTTAGGCGGCATTGGAAGAATGCCATTGAGCATCCGGCAGATCATCGACTCGCTTGATCTGCCAAGTAGGCGCACTAATTGCCAATATTTTAGGTTTGCGTCCTGAATTTGTTTTTTTAACGGATGCGGAGTAAGAGTAGGAATTTGCATTATTTTTCCCTTTCTTGAATAAGATTATTTTGATTAAGGATTTACACCTGGCGGGAAATTTGATATGATTTCAGGAAGTTAAAATTAATTTTTTACCGCCAGACTCCGTAAGATCGTTTTGGGGACGATCTTACGGAGTTTTTTTATTGCCAAAATAATATCATGCTCGAGATAATATCATGATTTGGTAGATTTATGCAAGCAAAAAAAATAATTTATTTAATAGTTTACTGTATAAAAGCGCCGCTTCTATACACTTTCAACCTAGGAAGTGGATAGTAGCGACGTTTCTATCTGGTTTGAATTTTCTGAAAGAAAATTTTCTGAAAGAAAAGGAAACGATATCTTTTAACCGTTACTCGGTTTTTTGTTCCGATTATTTCCCCTACGAGCTTGTTTATCTCCCGTAATTCTTTCGGAGTCTCGCGGTAGGATTTAATCATCTGCTCAAGTTGTGGGTATCGATCATGCTTTTTACAATCTTCAATTTTAGCAGGGGTTCGAGTGGAAGCGTTTCGTCTGTTTCTTTTCCGTTGTCTTTCCTGATCTTCTAAAGTGTGAAGCATATCGTTTTTTATATTCCATATGTTAAAGAATATTTCTACTAAACGGGGAATAATTAAGAGGGGAGGGTTCTCATCTTGAGAAAGCAGGTGAAAAATTTTTTTGAAAGTAAGAGCGTAAAATCTGGCATCCGCCAATCTCACTTCTTCCCCGCATTTTATTCCCCCTGGGGATATAATTTTTAAAAAGTATGGCCTGACATCGGCATTGCTGAAATAGTACTTTTCCCCAGAAAGCAGCATAAATTCCCCAGGGTAGAAAAACATATCACCCGGATAGTTCTCTTTGTTGGCTTCAAAGTCGTGTTCCCATTTTTTACGAAGTGCTTTGGTGGAAATCGCTCTGCTTTTGCACTCCCTCTCTGTCTCTCTGTATCGAGAGAAGTAATCAATCATGGATAATGTTATATTGCATTGATCCGCCAATAAGGAAAGGTTTTCAAAACTCCCCTTCCAGTCTATAGGTATTTTTTGAGCCTCATGAATATCTTGCCTTAATTGCTCATCTGTCATGATTTACTCCTCTTCCAGAGCCTCTTATACCAGGGTAGGCGTAGTCTCTCCAGTTCGGCCCGCAAGTCTGCAAGTTCCTTTTCTTTGGCTTCAATCGTGGCTCTTTGGTCGGCAATAGTCCTATCCCTTGCCTCTATGCTTCCCTTATACTCGAATAAGAGTTCCTGCTTTGCTTCCAGTTGTCCTAACCTGGTTAGGAGACCCTCGTAGTGGTCTCGTGCAATAACCAGATAGTTATTACCTGGGTTATAACCTGGTGTATGGTCATCGTCAAAACCTATAACCTTTCTTTTTGAGGTAATAACTTTGTTCTGACGTAAGGCCCTGATCTCGTCCATGAGTATATAGGTTCGGTTTCCCTCTTTAACCCGCGTCAATGTTCCAACCTTGAGCCATTGGTGAATGGTTTTAGAGGTTACACCGAGAGCTTTAGCCGCAATCTGAACAGTAACCTTTTCATTCTGCATGTTATAACCTTGGAGTAATTACCTGCTGTAACCTTGGTAACACAGGTAACACAAAAGCCCGGCAGGGAGAAAAATCCCTACCGGGGCCAATTCACGACCTATTTTCTCTTTTTACTCAGCATGGCCCGCCCTCCGCTGCTTTGCCTGCTGAATAATTTTGGCTTTGATTCCTTCCACGATCCTGGCCTGGTGGTAGATTGCCTGGCGGAGGCTCTCTACGTTTACTAGCTCCGCTGATTCATCCTCGGTGAGATAGTCAAAAACGTCGAAATCTGGCCTTTTTTGCCTAGGATCACCAGGTCCCCCTATGGTTCCTATAGCCCTGTCATCGAACAAGGGTTCCTGAGCCTCTGAGAGTGATTCCCTGAGTTTGCAAGAGACGTTTAGGATGTGCGAAATTGCCTGGAAAAGATGATTGTTAAGACGGGAAATGTTTAGATGCATATTGCTTCCCCTTTACCTTCAAGGGGAGTCCTTTGGTATACTATGCGTAACCGGCATGGGTAGGACTCGCATTAGACCATGCTGGCCAGGTCTCGGTAAGGTGTTACCCCACCTTCCGGGACCGACTACTTAAGAAATGCCACAACAAGGGTAACGGTCAAATGCTCACCGTGTAGCCGTCTTTGGTTCATTTTTTTGAGATTTGATCCATTGGTCAATCTGTTTTTTTTCAAAGAATCTTCTTCTTCCAAGTTTAAAAGAAGGGATTTCCCCGGTATTCATTCGTCGCCTTACCCACATCTCAGAAACGTGGAGTAATTGAGCTACTTCTTTGATTGTATAGAATTTACTTTCTATTGCCATTTATTTATTTCCTCTCCGTTATCGTTTTAACATGAGTTACCATAAGGTAACATGTTTATTATCTGCCGGTCAAGCAAATAATTCACTATTTGACATTATCCTGGACAATTTTTCAATATCTATGCTTACAATATAAAAGTATTGAGTTGAAACTGAACAAGAATATGAGGGTAATAAAATGATAAAAAAAGCATGGATTATTGTATTGTTGATAAATTTGGGTTGTGCTCCTTATGTTGTAAGTGTTAATTCAATAGCTGGCCCAAAAGATAATACTGCTCATCGTTATGTTTTAAGATCAGGAATTGAAGGGATAGCTGAAACCGACTTACAATTCCAAGAATTTTGCAGGTATATAGAGAGGGCATTGACAGAAAAAGGATATGTGAAGAGCGATAATCCAGAAGATGCAGATATGGTTATTTTCCTGCGGTATGGAATTGGTGATAAAGAAGTCTTGCCTTATATATACTCTACCCCTGTATATGGAAAGATAAGTGGTGGTATGGCTAATTTTGATGCTTCGACAAGGGATTCTTTCGGGAACTATTCTCATACTACTGGTACAATCTCTTCACCCGATCAATACGGAGTAGTAGGCTCTAAAATTCACACAGAGTATCACACAACTTATTTACGTTACTTAAGATTGGATGCTATAGACTATATCGAATATAAGAAGAATCAAAAAATAAATGTCCTTTGGCAAACAGAAGCCGTAAGTAGAGGGGCAAGCGATGATTTACAAGAGGTGTTTCCGTACTTAGTTATTGCTGCAATGCCTTATTTTGGAAAAAATACAGAGAAGCAGCTCAGGGTTAGCCTTATGAAGACTGATGAGCAAGTCAAAAAGCTGAAACTCGGCGCCTTATCTCAAAAGTAGCGCTAGTCTTAAAGGACTTGTTAATTGTCTAAGTTCTTGTTTAAATACTCTTCTAGCTCTGCTTTCTTGAATCGGTGTAAGCACTTCCGACTACCTTTTTTGTTTTGCTATTTCAGCCAACTGTTGATTTATAGTTTGGTAGCAAACCCTTTCATTTCACAACCGCCTTGCCAACAAAAGAAATGACAGTTTGTATCCAAGATGTTTGAAGCTGTGCGAAGCCAAAGAATATAGCTATCGACGCGGCAATGAAACCTACAAAAAAGGTAATCGCACTTCCCAAAATCCAATGACGAGTAGACTTGCTGTCTTCTTTAACTTCTTTCTGAAGGGCTGAGAATTGGTTCTTTAAATCTGTAAATTGGTTCTTTAAATCTGTAAATTGGCTCTTCAGATCACTCACGGAATTACTGATACTCTGCATGGAAGTATTAATCTGAGTGAATTGAGCCTCAAGATATTTATCAAAGTAATTTGCCTGATCTGGCATGTAGTTTCCCGCCTCTTTTATCTTGTAGCCGTTTTATTGAAAACGGCCCGCCTACTTAATAAGAAGTGTCAATAAGGTAACTGTTATACTTATTTGAGCGATCGTAAGACCGACTACCCATTTAATCAAACTTGACCTTACCTGCTCAATTTCTTTGGTTAATTTAAGTTCTACTTCCCGAATTTCTTTGGTCAGCTTAAGCTCTGTTTCCCGCAGGTCTCCTTTTGTCGCCAATTCTTTATTTTTGGCATCAACGATCTCTTCAATATCCTTCACAATGGTTTGAGCTTCTTCTTTCGTGTAAGTCTTGGAGAAGATATTGAATAATTCCATTACCTGTGTACTTGTGCTCATTTTATGGCCGCCTTTGCTGAATCTTTCTGAGATTCGATCCATTGATTGATCTCATCTCTTTTGAATAACCTTTTCCCTCCTATTTTGTAAGAAGGAATGGCCTTGTTATGAATAAGTTTCCTTATCCATATCTCGCTTGAATTCAATAAGTTAGCGACTTCTTTTACGGTTAAAAAATTTTTGTTCATGGTTTCTCCGTATATGTTCAAAACTGTTTGTATATAAATATACATAAGCAGAATTTATGAAGTCAAGCGAAAAATTTGCCATTTCTTATCTTACTACACTTTTGCAGAAATTTCTTATCGTCTTGAAATCCTTGAAAGTTATATCTAATAGCAAATCCAGTAAAATCAAGGCCTTGGAGAAAAAGTGCAAAAGCATAGATCTTATTAACCTGCAAATTTTTCTATCTGGTCGAATTATGTAATGCCCTAAAAAGGGCTATTTTTTTGGTCATAAGTGGGAGAAAAAAATGCTTCTAGTCTGGTGGGAGAATTTAAAACAATCTGCCAGACTGCATAAATAGTGAAACGTCCAATAATAATCATTATGTAAACTTTGAGAACAAAAAAATAGGTAATTTGCTCTCTTTATTGAGATTATCACGTTGACGGAGAGGTAATTTTGATTTCCCCATTAGTCAGGAGCAATGAATTTTCTCCCACTGACAGCCTGTTTTTGAGGTTTTTACACCACTTATCAGTGGTAAAAATGACCAATTTTAGGGACGGTATCTCAGCAGAGAGAAAAAATTCTCCCACCAGAGCTGGTTCTCTGCTTGTTTTTGGTAGATAAACTAAGTGCTGAGTAAGTGCTGAGTAGGTTAGTCAGCACTTTAACTTATTGAAAATATTATTTTATATAAGCTCACAAGTGTGTAAGTGCTGAACGACTATACAGCACTTTATCTTTTTGATTTTATTAATCAAAATCAGCAAAAAATGTCTAAGTGCTGAGAGAGTGCTCATTTATTATTATTAATTTTTCACAAAACAGCGGACCTTAGCCTTAAAATGCCTCAAATTTTTCATTAAAAGCCCAAGGATAGAGTTTTATCCTTGGGTTAATAGAAAAAATTGGCCGGCCCGACGTTAATTCTTTTGTTTGCTCAATTCTACAAGCATTTGCATAATAGTATCAAGTCTTTGGTTTACTTGTCCTATCTGAGTGTCAATCTTCTGGTCAAGCTTGTCAATTCGCTGGTTTACTTGCCCTATTTGAGTATTAATTTTCTGCTCAAGAGCATCTACTTTTTGATCTACCCTATCAATCTTTTGGTTTACTTGCCCTATCTGAGTGTCAATCTTCTGGTCAAGCTTGTCAATTCGCTGGTTTAGCTGCCCTATCTGAGTGTCAATCTTTCGATTTATTTGTCCTATCTGAGTATCAATCTTTTGCTCAAGAGCATCTACTTTTTGATCTATTCTTTGATTTACCTGGTCTATTCGCTGATTCAAATATCGAAAGTCAGCCTCTTGCTTGTTTTGAAGTTCTGCTATATCCCTTTTAATCTCTGCCGTTCGCTCCTCTATGGCTTCATAGATCACTTCCAGCGATACCTTCTTGATTATCTTGGTAGCCAAACCTTTCATCTTGCGATTATCCTTTTGGCCAGATTACTTAAATAAAGCAAACATGGTAAGAATTGCCCCTGTTTGAGCTATCAAAAGACCGACCATCCAACCGACTACCCATTTAATCGTACTGGATTTTGCTTGTTCAATCTTCAACTCGATTTCCTTAATATCGCTTTTAGTCGCTAAATCTTGCTTACGAGCATCAATTATTTCCTCTATATCTTTTATTGCAATTTGAGCTTTTTCTTTTCCCCATGTCTCAGCAAAGATATTGAATAATTCTATTCCTTGACTAATTGTACTCATCTTGTAGCCATCCTTCGCTCTCCAGTATTTACCCTTAAATCCTCTTCTAGCTCTGCCTTTTTAAAGCGGTAGGCATTACCGACTTTTAAAGCTCTGAGCTTCCCATTTTTTATCAGCCTGAACAGCGTTCTCCGACTAATCTGCAAATATTCGGTAGCTTGCTCTGCTGTTAGTAATTGTTCTGTCATTGTCTCACCTCTTTTTTGTCTCGATTAACATTATCTGTCATAGATATTATCAAATTTATCATTGACAAGTCAAACAAATTTCACCATACTTTTCGCGCAATACGGATTCCGCGACTCTAGGTAGGATTAGGTACTTCCAGGCAGGAGTGCCGGTCGAGGTTTCGGCCAAAGGCTCGATGAGTCTAAACTGTTGAATTTCAAATTTTATTGGTTTAGTTACTTAAGCAATCTTTAGGTTTTTACCTATTATGTTAAAATAATTTAAAAGCCTAGCCAATCCGCTAACCTTCCATGTCTGGACGGCTTAGCCCTCTACTTTAATCCACTCCTTGACCAGCCTCTCCGCTGCTGGTGGATGACATACCCCGCATACCCTAACACCGTAGATACTTATCCACCACTTGCGCTCTCCACAGGCATAGCAGGGCTCAATCTGCTCAGGCATTAAATCAGAAGCAGATTCCGCGCTGGTAGGCTCCGTGTCGACAGACTCCGCGCTGGCAGGCTCGATGATCACTATAGGCTCCAGCTCAAACCACCGTTCCCACCGAATTCGGCCCTCTGTATCTCGTGCATACCTGTACTCCTTACCCCCTTCAATCCGTCTCCACATCGTCCAGCCAGTCAAAGCCTCATCAATGCCATTTAGATATTGCAGATGACGAGCAATAAGCTCGTCATCATTGTTAGCCTCATTAGGATTTGTTAATAAGCGTAGGGTTTCTATTTTATGCTCTTTTAGAATTTCAATTAATTTCTGAAACTCTGCCTGATCAACCGGCCCATCAACAATCTGTCGATATCTAACCTTTCCATCCTCTGCCCACAAAACAAAACCCATAGTCTGCAATCGAGTAATTGTCTCTACTACCACTTATTACTCCTTTTTATACAGGTAATATATGAGTAATAAATAATCACACTAGTAACATTAGTAACAGCGGTAACACCGGTAACAGCGGTAACACCGGTAACAGCAGTAACAGCGGTAACACCGGTAATATGGAATATCTATTCTATAATAGATTGATTTTTAATATGTTTTTTGCTGTTCACGGAAGGGATGAGTATCAGAAAAGTATCAGAAAACTGTTACCGCTGATCTGTTACCGGTAACAGGTAACAGAGTAACAGGACAGGCAAAAGCTGTTACCGCTGTTACCCCCTGTTACCGCGTACCGGTAACAGTTTTTAGCGCATTAACATATTGAAAATTAAGGGATATACAAAAACTGTTACCGCTGTTACCGGTGTTACCGCTGTTACTCAATTTATATCCATCCCTCAACTTTTTGAGGTAAAGAATATTCCCCCTGAGAATTTACCCATACCTGGCCTGACCTAACCATTTCATATAGCAGCTTCCTAATCGCTCCGCGAGAGCGATTAAGGGATTGAGATATCATAGCTGGTTTTAAATTAGGTGTTAGTTTTAATAACTCAATAATTTCCTGCCTTTCTTTGCTCAACTGGTACTCCTCTGCTGAACCTATCACCTGCCATAATCCGGCATCAAACTGTAGTGCAAGCTTAATTTCTTCAACATCTCTGCCAGTGATATTTAACATCGCGTCCTGTTCACCGCGGCCCCGTTCTAGAATGGCTACAGTATCAGCGACACCAGTTAGACCTGTGCTACCACTTACCTGATCCATCCAATCGTCTGAGCCTGTTTTTCTCAAGTGGTGAACAACAATAATGGCAATATCTCGTTTCTCCGCTAGCTCCTGTAGGCCAATCAAAGCCTCACTATCGCTCTGATAGACGTTATGCCCTGCTTCTATTGTTCTAACTCTTTGCAAGGTGTCTATAATCACGAGCTTGATATATTTGTTTGCCGTCAAAAACTGATCTATACACGTAATAGCCTCAATCCCCCTGCCTACTCCATCAGTGGCATAGTAGAACTCACCTAACGATTTATTATCTTCTGGTAAAAGCTTTTTTATCCTGTCTCTCAACCTGCGCTCGTTGTCCTCTAGTGCCAAATAAAGAACCCCTTTAGGCTCACATTTATATTTCCCTAGTGCAATCCCACCTGTTGATATCGCTAGTGCTATATCTAATACCAGCCAGGATTTCCCGATTTTCGGTTTCCTCGCAAGAATCATTAACCCTTGTGGTAAAAAACCTGGGATTAGCCACTTAATTTCAGGCATTTCCTGCTTCATTAGAGAATCCCCGCACTTAATGACTGCCTTAACAGCCGTCGGCTTCCAGACAGGCGCTTCTTCAACCAGTTTTAGAAGCTCCTCTTTGGTATACCTAATACCATCGGATTTTTGAGGATTGCCATCTAACCAGTCAAGGACGTCGCCTTTCTCCTTTAATCCCGGCAAATCTAGGATCTTGATCTCCTGAGCTATTCCATGTATACTCTCAGCTACGCTCTTCGCGTGTGCCTGTCCTGGCTGATCATTATCAGGCAGAATACACACGCGACGGTCCTTGAGACACTGGTTGTACTCAGACAACCACTTTCCGACCCCGCCGGCATTGCATGTAGCCGTTAGCCCTAGTGAGCAGAGCCGGTCTACGTGTTTTTCTCCTTCAGGGATGAATATCCACTTATCAGGATCGGCTTTGAGCAGATCAGGAAGACGATACAAAACTCTTTTAACATCTTTTGTCTTCCATATATAGCCACCCTGGCCGTCGGGCTTTCTTTGCAAAAACCGCTTGCCAGGAAAACGGCAAACCTCATAAAGCAGTTTGCCGTCCTCATCGCAATATAGAAAGATAGCCTCTGGTCGCTGCTGATCATCAAAGGATAATATCCCCATCTCGCGGCAAAACGTTTTGTAATTCCCTTTAGCTCCACAGGCATGGCAATAATACATGCCTGTTTCAACATTGACAGAAAAACTCGGATGAGTATCAACTCCATCTGAGTGATTCTGCCCAAACGGACAATGCCCCTGATATTCAGTATTACTAATTCTTTTTAGCCCTTCTACGTAAGGGCTAAAGAATTCGAAATAATCAATACTGCTTGTTATACTCATTTAGCCACTCCTTCTTTAACACTCCTTCTCTCTCTGCCCTGCCTGATCAATATCCACCACCGAACACCCTAATACACTGGCTAACCTATCCTTTTCCTCATTCGTGAGTCTCTCTCGACCGCAAATAAAATTGCTCAACCTTGTCTCTGATATTCTTGCTTGTAGTGCACAAGCTCTTTATGATCCGATACGTTTTAGGATTAAAAGCTTTAAATCAAAGTTTTTCATATTTATACCTTTCTTGCCATCTTGCTGTCTTGCCGTCTTTTTTTTCTTGTATTTTTTATAAAAACTGCTTAAAATAAAAAAGCTTCTGTATACAGTCTGTATACAGATAGATAGAGGGATTGCGCAATCTTATTGGAAGCAATGGATTACGCAGTCTCTCTTTCCCCTTTGTAATTAACCCATTACTTCCATAAGATCAGTCTATTATACCTAATATTAACTTTCCTATACAATACCATTTCTTCATTTATCTTAGTAATTTTCTTGAAAAAATAACCAAGATCGGACATGAGTCTACGAGTGCTCGTCGGCACTCATGTAGATTGGCTAGCTCTCCTAGCTTGTCAGTGGTTAGCCTAGCGGTTATATCATCGGGTAGGACGGTATAGGCATCAATGCTATTTGGCGGGATTGGCTCATCTGATGATTGTGGCAGCATGGTTTCTGCCGCGGAGAGGATGAGACTAACAGCCTGGTAAAGCCTAATAGTGCATCTGTAGTGCTGCATAGCGCAAAACTCCTTCTTGCGCGCTATAATAGTAATCAGCCGCGACACACTAGCGCGAGGAGTTGTGTCTCGGCTAGGACTGGTTTGAGTGTTAGCGGCACTCTGCCAGTCCGCCTTAATTCTTTTGTTTGCTCAATTCTACGAGCATTTGCATAATGGTATCAAGTCTCTGGTTTACTTGTCCTATCTGAGTATTAATTTTCTGCTCAAAAGCATCTATTTTTTGATCTACTCTTCCTATCTGAGTGTCGATCTTTTGGTTTACTAGTCCTATTTGAGTGTCAATCTTCTGGTCAAGTTTGTCAATCCGCTGGTTTACTTGCCCGATTTCCTGCCGTACCGACCCAATTTCGGTATCAATCCGGCCGCCGAGATCATCAATCCGTTTGCCTAGGTTATCAATTCGCTGGTTTAAATATCGAAAGTCGGCTTCCTGCTTGTTTTGAAGCTCTGCTATATCCCTTTTAATCTCTGCCGTTCGATCCTCTATGGCTTCATAGATCACTTCCAGCGATACCTTCTTGATTATCTTGGTAGCCAAACCTTTCATTTCTATTCGCCTTTCAGATGCTCTTCCTGCCCGACTAAATCACCCCTACCCTCTCCGGCCGTTCGTCTCTCTTTGACGAACATTTCAAAGTCTTCCCGCGAGATCCTGTAGCGATTACCAAATTTGGCCGCGGGCAGCTTCCCCATCCGGATATACTCATATATCGTATTAATATCTATTCTAATAATCTGAGCAATCTCTTGCGGAGTATAAAACTCTTGCATGACCGTCTCTCCTATAGATTGATTGGGATTGCCCGTGTGTAGCGAGCTTCCCGCTGGTGGATGATATGGGAATACCTGGCCGCGGTGGCAATATTGCTATGCCTCAGTGTCTCTTGTACTACCCGAACATCCCTGGTAGCCTGATAGAGCAGCGCTCCGCATGTATGCCGCAGAGCATGGCAGGAAAGCCTAAATCGTTTCAGATCCGCTTTTTCTAGGTAGAAGTCGACAACTGCCCGCACTCCATCCCGCGTTATTCGCTTGCCGCCTGCTCGATTGCCTGTAGCCGTAAATAACGGTGTACCTTCCTCATCACTAACTACTGGCCCTCTGGCCTCAAGGTATGCCACAATGGCCCTGGTAGTATCCTCACGCGGGTAAATATAGCCATCACGGCCCTTGCCATGAATTAGCAGCCTTACCCCATCCCTATTTTCTATGTTTTCCACACTAGCGCGGGTAATTTCAACCACACGCAGGCCCTCAAGCATCATTAGGGCAATGATAGCCCTATCGCGCAAGTGTTTTATTTTGCCATCGCTTGGTATAGCTCTGAGCAAAAGTGCGGCCTCACCCGCGCTCAGATGCCTGATAGAATCGGTGGCTTCCCTCTCACGCGGAGCTCTGACTGCAGCCGCGGGATTGTCTATAATTAGCCCGCGATCTACCGCTGCCTGGTAGAAGCGTCTGATAGTGGTGAGTTTTAGAGCTATAGTAGCGTGTTTTAGCCCTAAGCCCACCAGATACTGCCGGTAGGCTTTAACGTCTTGTTGTGTAGCTCCAGCAGGATCAATGCTCGTCTGTCGACACCAGTCAACCCACTGCTTGACGTGAGCTCTGTATGTTCTCACAGTGTCTGGCCTAGCATCGCCATTGGCAATGTCAAGTCTTAAGAAATCTGCAAACACAGTTAGCAGATTTGCTGCTGCTATTGGATTGTTTTTTTCAGTCTTGGCTAGATAATTCATGGCTTTTACCCTCTTGTTTAACCTTAACTATGGGTAATAATACCATTATTAGGTTAGCCTGTCAATAATTATTTTAAATATTCTAATCCTGATAATTTATCTTATAGGGATTAGATTAGAGAAGGAGACATCTAGGTAGGGTAGGTATAATTGGATAGAAATAAGCCTGGTCAATGGCCCATATCATTGATCTGGCTAGAGCTGACTTAAGTGTTAGCGGCACTCAAACCGGCCCGATCTAATTCTTTTGTTTGCTCAATTCTACAAGCATTTGCATAATGGTATCAAGTCTTTGGTTCACTTGTCCTATCTGAGTGTCAATCTTTTGGTTTACTTGCCCTATCTGAGTATTAATTTTCTGCTCAAGAGCATCTACTTTTTGATCTACCCTATCAAGTCTTTGGTTTACTTGTCCTATCTGAGTATCAATCTTTTGATTTACTAGTCCTATTTGAGTATTAATTTTCTGCTCAAGAGCATCTACTTTTTGATCTACCCTCTGGTTTATCTGATCTATTCTCTGATTTATCTGACTGATTTCTTGCCTGACTTGTCCAATTTGAGTATCAACCTGCCTGCCTAAGTCATTAATTCGCTGATTCAAATATCTAAAGTCGGCTTCCTGCTTGTTTTGAAGCTCTGCTATATCCCTTTTAATCTCTGCCGTTCGATCCTCTATGGCTTCAT
>JAILZY010000092.1 GCA_023512255.1 bacterium
ACTTTCTTCTCTCTTTATTTTCTCTCCTCCCCTTTATATTTTCAACATTATTTTTTCAACATGGGGAACATCTGTCAATAAATCAAAATTGGTATGATCTTAACTGGATTACCATAGAGGGGGAGTTTCTCATTTACCACTTTGCGGGGTGAAAAAGAGGCTTTTTTCGCCTGTATCACCCACTTTCAACTATTGTTTTTTACCTTGGGAATATCTGGCAATGATATCTGGCAATAGATGTTCAATAACAATAAGTTAGTAAAAAACACGCTCCCTGCCGGTCAAGAGTAAAAGCTTTCGATTTTTAGAATCAGAAAAAAAGTAATCAGTCGGCCTGAGCCTCGTCTAATATGATGAAAGCAGTAAATAAAAGCTATAACTAACCATATCAGAGAAGAGATAATACATAAGGAGACACGATCATGAATGCCGCCATACAGACCCTTTTGCTGGCATCTTTATTCGGATGGTTGATTGTTGCTATCCCGCTGCCGATTATTACCGGCATTTTGCTTGACTATCGGACGGCTCGAATTCCATTTGCAAGGTAAGCCTAAAGGTGGTGCAAGGCAGGCCTTTTGGGGCAATGTAATTTTCCCGCTTAACCAAAGCGGCCGGTTATATAATCTTCGGTCTGCTTGTTAGAGGGATTGGTAAAGATTTGACTTGTGGGGCCAAACTCAACAACCTTCCCTTCATAGAAAAAAGCCGTAAAGTCAGAGACGCGGGCAGCCTGTTGCATATTATGAGTAACAATGACTATAGTATAGATCGATTTTATCGACTCGATCAGCTCTTCGATTTTGGCTGTAGCCACCGGGTCAATAGCCGAGGTGGGCTCATCCATGAGCAGCACTTCCGGCTCGATGGCTATAGCTCTGGCAATGCAAAGCCGCTGCTGCTGCCCGCCTGAGAGTGCTGTTCCCGGCCGATGCAGCTTATCTTTGACTTCCTCCCAGAGAGCGGCACGCTTTAAGGCTATCTCCACCCGCTCAGCTAACTCACTCTTGGTAAGTTTATAGTGCAGCCTAAGCCCATAGGCGACATTTTCAAAAATGCTCATCGGAAATGGTGTAGGCTTTTGAAAGATCATGCCGACTTTACGGCGCAGCTCTATTACATCCACCGACGGGGAGAGGATGTTTTCACCATCTAGGATGACTTCGCCGGTAGCCCGCTGATCTCGGTAAAGCTCGAATATCCGGTTATATACCCTGATATGGGTGGATTTCCCACATCCTGAGGGGCCGATAATAGCAGTTACGTTCCCTGGAGCGATATCAAGGTTGTTATCGATCAGGGCTTGATGATTGCCATAGTAGAAGCTAAGGTTACGGGTCGAGATCTTGGGCTGAATGGCTGCTGGGGCAGCGGCCTCACAAGAGGTGCTGCTGTTCGGGTTTTTCTTATTCGGAGAAAGAGCGCCGTAAGGTAAAATTTTTAGAGGCTCGTCATTCACGGCTGCATTCACTTTTTTACCTCCTTAAGTGCAACCCGGGCAACTACGGTTAGAACCAAAACCGCGCTCATGATCAGAAGCGATGCTCCCCAGGCTATTTCCTGCCAGTCGGTATAGGGTGACATGGCATAGTTGAATATGGTTACCGTAAGGTTAGCAGTTGGCCGGTTCAGGGAAGTGGGCCAGTAGGGACTGTTCAAGGCTGTAAACAGGAGGGGCGCGGTCTCACCGCTTACCCGGGCGATAGCCAGAAGCACGCCGGTGATAAGCCCTGTTTTGGCCGCACGGAAGACTACCTGTAATGTTGTCTTCCATCGGGGAGCACCGAGAGCCAAGGCTGATTCGCGCAAAGCATTGGGAACAAGTCTCAACATATCTTCAGTGGTTCTGGCCACAATGGGCAGCATGATAACAGCCAAGGCGGCTGATCCGGCATATCCTGAGAAGTGATGCTTGGGGAGAACCAGCAGGGTATAGATGAAAAGCCCCACGATAATGGATGGTATACCCATCATGACGTTACTGGTAAAGCGCACTAGTGAGCCGAGCCGGCTGTGTTGGCCGAATTCAGCCAGGTATATCCCAGCCAGAAGCCCCGTGGGGACGCCTGCCAGCGTAGCCAGGAGAGTGATAATCAAAGTCCCCAGGATAGCATTGGCTACTCCTCCGCCTGTTAAACCGGGTGGGGTGGGTAGGTGGATAAAAAAGGACCAGTTTAATGCGGCGGCTCCTCTTTTTATAACCTCGTAGAGTATCCAAGCCAGGATAGTTATCCCTAACAACGCGGCTAGGCTTGAGATAACCTTGACGCCAAAGTCAACCAGTTTGCGGGGGATAGCTGAGCGGACAATCACAGACTGCCTCCAAAACTTTGGCCAATCTTTTTAAGCCAGAGCTGAGCTATGATTTGGATCAAGATGGTAATGGCAAACAGCACCAGCCCTAGTTTCACCAGGGCGCTTAGGTAGAGGGGTTCGGAAGCCTCGGCAAATTCATTGGCTAGGGTTGAAGCAATGCTGTTAGCAGGCGAGAAGAGCGATTTTGATATGGTGTGATCATTGCCGATGACAAAGGTAACCGCCATAGTTTCGCCAATGGCCCGACCAAGCCCTAAAAACGCGGCTCCAAGAAGCCCACGCAGCCCATAGCTGATCGTTACCTTGCGGGTTACTTCCCAGGTGGTTGATCCCAGGCCATAGGCAGACTCCTTCACTACCGCTGGCACCATCCGAAAGACATCTCGAGCCACGGCACTTATAAAGGGGAGAATCATCAGAGCTAGGATTACCCCTGCGGTCAGCATCCCGATACCCATTGGCGGGCCTTGAAATAGCGGCAAAAATCCCAGAGCTTTGCTTAGGCCAGGCTGGATATGTTCAGCCATAAAGGGAGCAAAGACAAACAGCCCCCACATGCCGAAAATGATACTAGGGATAGCTGCCAGAAGCTCTATGGCATAACCCACCAGCCGACTAATAGCCGGTGGAGCTAGCTCAACCAGGAATACGGCAATCGCCAGACTGAGAGGCACTGCAAGAAGCAAGGCAATGGCTGTGGACACAAGGGTACCGTAAATGCTGCTTGCTGCTCCAAACTCTTGAGTAACCGGATTCCAAACCTCTGATACCAGAAACTTGAATCCGAATTTTTGAATAGCCAGGCGAGAGTTACTGAGCAGTTCCCAGAATATGCCGATCATTAGGGCCAGAATCAAAAGGGCGCTCAAGGCAGTCAACCAATGGAAAACTCTGTCTGCCTTTTTTTGGATATTCTGGTTTTTGATCGGCCTGATTTTTTTATTGACTCGCTGAACCATAAAAAATAAATAAATTCCGGGCAAAGGGAATCCATGCTTTCCCCCTTTGCCCGGATAGTATACATCTACTCCTTTAAGTTACGGTTACTATACCACCCCTTATGGCACCGACTGCATACGCTTTACTTTTGCCCGGCTTGAGTATAGATAACCTCTTGCTATAGGGGTAACCTACGTCAATAGACCTACGTCGTGGTTACCGTGCTCTCACATGCTTTCCCCCTTCCCAGGGATTGGATATCGGGCTCGGTGTCCGATCCTGCTGTTTGTGCTCTGCTGTGCTCTCCTCCTTTGCCCGGCGGCTGGGCTCTTTTGCCTTGCGGCTGGCCTATCCTTTGCCCGGCTGGTTTACCTTTGCTAAGCTTTCCCCCTTTTGCCCGACCTGGGTATCGCCCTAGCTAATTGAGATCACAGGCGACTTTTAACGCATTTTCCATATCAAAAAGCCCTCTTATGGCCAGAGGCTTTGGCCAGCAGCCTTAATCTCCCTACTCCATGCAGATTCCACAAGTTTAACCACGTTTTCCGGCATGGGCACATAGTGCAGGTCCTTGGCTTCCTTTGTTCCACTCTGGAAGCACCAGTCGAAAAACTTGAGCATAGCCTTGGCTATCTGAGCATCTTTCTGCTGGCAGTGCATCAGAATGAAGGATGCTCCAGTGATTGGCCAACTTTGTTCACCAGGCTGATCGGTCAAGACCATGTAGAATCCGGCCGCATGTTCCCAATCGGCATTGGCTGCCGCGGCCTGAAAGGTTTCGATCGTAGGCTCAACGAATTTGCCAGCCTTGTTCTGAAGCCGCGCATAAGTCATCTTGTTTTCCAGCGCATAAGCAAACTCAACATATCCGATAGCCCCATCAATGCGCTGCACATAGGCGGCCACACCTTCGTTTCCCTTGCCACCTACTCCGACGGGCCATGAAACAGCCTTGTCTGTGCCGACCTTCTCATGCCACTCGGTCGAGACCTTGTCTAGGTAATTGGTAAAAATCCAGGTGGTACCTGACCCATCTGCCCTGTGGACTACGGTAATGGCTTTGTCGGGAAGATTAAGCCCAGGGTTGACCTGCTTAATAGCCTGATCGTTCCATTTGGTTATCTTGCCGAGGAAGATGTTGCTCAAAAGCTGGGGAGTAAGCTTGAGCTCTCCTGGCTTTATCCCCTTGAGGTTAACCACCGGGACCACTCCTCCGATAATCATAGGGAATTGAATGAGGCCGCTCTCCTTTAGCTCTTCTTCTTTCAGTGGAGCGTCCGAAGCACCAAAGTCTACAGTTTTGGCCTTGATCTGGGCGATACCACCTCCTGAGCCGATGGATTGATAGTTGATTTTCTGGCCGGTCAACTGATTATACTTATGGGCCCATTGAGAGTAGAGAGGATAGGGGAAAGATGCTCCGGCGCCGTTTATGGTCAGCGGCTCGGCCTGAGCTGTCAAACTACTGGAGATCAAAAGCATCACTGATAGCCAAAAACTCCACCCACAAACACACCACAAGCTCATTCTTTTCATTGTGTACTCCTTTCTCGTCTTGGAGCTCTTCTCTTTAGAATTTACGCTCCAATTGTTAGTGGTTTGTTAGATAATGATGAGAATTTTATTAAGACCAGGTCTTAATAATAGGGAAATATCCGTCAAGCTTTCAGTTAACCAAAATAATTATACTGACCACAAGTTAATCGGCAGTTAGATTTTTATAAAAATTTCATTAAGATCACAAGGATGTATAACTTTTATGACCTTGTCCGTAATTATTTGGAAAAACGTTTCGTAAAATCCCTTCCCTATCGACAGGATTTGTTCTGACAGTGGTTGATTGCAGACGCAAACCAATTATAAGGAAAGATTTATTTCGACCCCAATTATCCCAGAGATGAAGAGATAAAATATATGCACCTATTGGCATATAGATTGATTTAATAAGCTTGAGATTGGAAAAATTTTTATGATTTGATTACTCAAAAGGGGGGTGAGAATAAAAAAAGAAGATAGAAGGGATAATTAAAATGTTTGTACTCATCTGTTCCCTATTCCCGATAGATTCAAATCGAGGACCTCCTTATCCTCTCTGGGTAAAAATCAATATTTATTAATGCTTATTATTTTTATTATTTTATTTATCCATGATTTATTCATGATTTTATTATTTATCATTTATCCATGAAGGTTTTATTTATTCCCTAAGGCATGATTAATAGAGATATCTCCTTGAAGAAAGAAGGCTTATCAATTCAATGTCCTGAAATTCATTTCATGACACAAAATGATAAGCTTACCATATAAGATGAGGATATAGCCATGATAAGAAAACCCAGCAAGAAAATATTTTTTATCAGTCTTCTTGGATTAATGAATTTATGCTGTCTCATCTTTTCCCCAGCTATTAATGCTCAATACTGGGCCCCACTTCCCCCATACAATACCTTGTGGCCGCTTTGGTCTCCAGTGCTCTCTCCTCCTGATCCGATAACTGGGCTTCCTGTGCCGATCGTAAGCAGCCTTTATCCGAACACCATCCTGCCGGTACAACCTGGGCTTACCTGGGACCCTGCCCTTGATTATCCTTGGCTTCTCTACAATACCCCTCTTGGGATGGCCTATTATGATCCGATAGATGGAATAAATTTGTGGCCGCCAAGCTATCTTGTTGGCCCATCAGGTCCGCTGCCTCTTACTTTGCCTGTTGGCTATTCTTCTTTGGCCCCGATCGATTCTACCTGGCTGACTACCAATGTGCCGATCGCCAATTCAGCCTTCATAGCTTACCTGAAGCCTCTGGTTTTGCCACCAGCGACCCTGCCTCCTTTGGTTACACCGCCGACTACGATTCCTCCTGTTTCTCCAGCACCCTGGTCACCGCCAACACTTTTGACGGCAAGCGCAATTTTGGGATTGTAAACCATAGGGTGTGGAGAGGGGGCTACCCTCTCTCCACACCTCCCCACGCTTTGATCCCTATTGGCATCAAATATGCTCTGATTTAATTTTAAGTATAATGAGATATATGAGTTTATAGTGTAAGCCTTTGGGTTTTAAACCTACCATAAACGTAAGGAGGTAAGATTATGTAAATATTGAGCTTTATTCCCTTGTGCCTATATATAGGGTAAAATTCGATAACCGCGGCATGGTAAGCGACTAGGTAAGCCCTTGGGCCCTATACGCAGCAGGGGAAAATTCACAAGATGAGGTTCTTAGGGTTAAGGTTAAGGTGTGAGCTTTGTGGCTTTTCACGTGAGTTCGTGAGAAATAATTATTTAGTAGAGAAAAGAGCACGAGGCGAGATCTTATGATGAAAGAACCTTATTCCCCAGCAATTTTCCTCAGAAGAGGAAGAGCTATTTACCTTTCTCAAATACTTACCCTTATTACTGTAATAATTACTGCGGCAGTTTTTATCCATATCCTGATCAGACCTTCAGCTGAGGCGGCTTCTCAGTCTCTTACCCATTATGATCTTTTGGCCGTTTCCATTTTACTGGACCCTTTCAGTTTATTCAGGGCGGAAAATCTATATTATAATAATAATTATTATAATAATTATTATAATCCTATTCTGGATTATACCCCTCTTCTTGCGGCCTTAAGTTATCGACAAAAGAGCACTAGCTCTTCTGGTTCTGGAGGGCTTACCCTATCGGGGACTTCAGCTACAGCCTTATCTTCTCCCCTGCTTAGCTTGAATTTGCCTTCCGGATCCTCTTCCATCACTTCTAGGTCAAATTCTCAGTCAAGGGCTTCGCAGTCTTATTCAGCTCTCCTTCAGGGGGGAGGATATTTCCCTTATTCAATCAACGATATTGATTTTCTTAATCTTAATTGGCCATCCTCAAGAGCCTTTATCAACACCTTTTTTTCTCCCGCGCTGGCTAATGTGCCTTTGGCAGCTCTTTCTGCCAGCGGTTTTCCTTTTTCGCCATTTACTCCTTTTTTTACAGGAGCTTTGACTAGGCAATCTGCTGTGGTGAACGGAAGCCTGATAAGTTGGCCACTGCCTGGGCTCAGACGAGTAGCTGCTGTGGCCTCATTGGTTTTGGCTAATCCTCCCTATGGGATGTACTGTTGGGATCCGGTAGGTTGGCTTAATGGAGGATTTCAGGTAAGGATTTGGGAAGCTAATAAGCCGGTTTTGGCTCAATCCTTCGATGCTCGTGGATTTCTCCTTGATGTTGCGCCGAGCTTTAGTGTTCAGCCAACAGGCCAGACCGGAACTATGACCCTGAAGCGAGCAGATATTCTTCTCTATGAGGGTCTCATTGACGCTGCTGGTCCTGTCGATTACCTGACCACAGTTACTGTGGATGCAGCCTCAACCTTAGCTGTAACTCATCGGAGAAGCGCGACCTGCGATAGCTGTCATCCTACCCCACCAGGGCATATTGCTAACCCTGCTCTCTGGGGAAAGTGTAATATTTGCCACATCCTGGCCTCTGTTATCCATGTCCATGCCTATAATGCTAATATTGCTATAGCTGATTGCTACCGCTGCCATCCAACAGGTTGTCTATCTGGGCTGCATGGGCAGATAGGGATATGGTGCACTAACTGTCATGGGAATTTGGCTGACGCCCCTAACAACAGGATGTGGGTTAGCGGCCAGCTTGGGAAACCCTATTGCGCTAATTGTCATGATCAATTGCATTCCGAAAACCTGCCAGCGCTGTTTATGGATTCTGCAGGGCATGGTGGGGTATGGTGTATCAACTGCCATAATCCAACCCATGTAGAGAAAATTAAGCCCTTTGGTTATAGCCCGCTGGGCTATAACAATTGTCAAGCCTGCCATACGGTTCAGGCTACCGAATCCTGGATGGGCCCTAATTGTGGAATATGTCATGGCTCTTCGGTATCACCTCATTTGGTAAATAGATAGTAATATAACTAGATAGTAATATATTCTATGGTAATATAGGTGAATATATTATAGGTAAGTATATTCTGACTGGCGCCGGAACTGCGGCCAAGAGATGACATCCGCGCAGCTCCGGCGCCTCTACCACCTATTGAAGGGGAAAAAGTCTGTCCGATAACTATAAGATATTAACTAGAAAATATCGAGTTTTCGACAAACTCAAAAAGGAAAATTAGAAGTTAGCTTGTCGGCAAGCAAATGGAGAAGGTGCTCCCCTTATTTGGCGCACTCTCGACCAGGATGTGGCCGCTGTGGGCCTGAACGATGTGTTTGACGATAGCCAGACCAAGACCTGTGCCCCCAAGCTTTCGGCTCCGGGCTTTATCTACCCGGTAAAAACGCTCGAAGATCCGTGAAAGGTGCTCTCTGGGGATGCCGCACCCCTGATCTTGCACCCTGATGACCACCTCTCCAGCAATCCTCTTTGCTTCAACCTGAATGCGGCCTCCTTCGGCACTGTACTTTATGGCATTGTCAATCAGGTTGACTACCGCTTGCTCAAGAAGCGGCATATTGATCCTGGCCACAAGCTCATCATCACAGGCAAGCTCAACCTCTATCTGCTTTTCAGCCGCTTTCTGAGCACAGATCAGGATGGCAGAGCGCAGAACCTCTTTTATTCTGCCCTCTTCAAGAGCGATTTGCTCTTTTTCGGTTTCCTCTTCAATCCGGGAGAGGCTCAAAAGATCATCAATAATGGCATTGAGACGATCCGTATGTCTGGCAATAATCTCGAGAAACCGCATCCTATCTTCAGGTGAGTCGATGGCTCCATCCCGGAGGGTTTCCACAAATCCCTTGATTGAAGTGATGGGAGTCTTTAGCTCGTGAGAAACATTGGCCACAAAATCACGGCGGATTTTCTCAAGTACCTTGAGGCGGGTAATGTTATTTAGGACAATTAGAACCCCGACTCGCTCTCCCTTGGGGTCCCTTAACGCTGTGCCGTGAGCCTGCAAAAACCGCTCCGTGTCATGGTAGAGAACAATATCACCCTCGACCGGCTCCTGGCTTGAAAACGTTTTGGCGATCAGGCGATGAAGATCAGTATTTCTGATCACCTCTTGGATACTTCGGCCCTGAGCCGCCTGAGGCTGAATTTTAAACAGGCAGGCCGCGGCTCGATTGAACCTGATAATACGCTCATTCATATCAAGCACTAAAACCGCCTCATCCATGCTAGAGAGCACGGCTTCAAGCTCATTCTTTTGCTGAGTTATGGTCCGGATTTGATCATCCATCTGTCCGGCCATCCGGTTCATCCCGTCAGCCAAAGAGCCCATCTCTTCAGGATGCGGAACTGGCAGCCGATAGTCAAGATCTCCCGAAGTGAAATGCTGGATCCCCTTCTCGATTTCTGCAAAAGATAGCTCAACAGGCCGAGAGATGATCAGACTGACCACTGCCGCCAAAAGGCCCAGCACAAGGGCATAGACCAAAGCTTCAGGGTAGATGATGGCCATAAGGAGCCCCCTCGTTGAGGGCAGTGGAGCAGCTACCCGGATAATTCCCTCGATCTCTCCTCTTCTCTCTTTATCTTTAATCGGATAGGCTAAATACAGCAGATCTTTCTTTAGCTCAAAGCTATATCTAGTCGAGATGGCGGGATCGTCGCCGGCTAACGCCTTCTGAAACTCAGGGTAAATTCCATGATTGCCCATGTGGGCAGGGTCTTCTTCTGAGTCGCCAATGACCTGGCCAGAGGGTAAGATCACAGTAATTCGGGTTTTCAGTTGTGAGCCCGCTTCTCTACAGAGAGTATTTACCCACAGGGAATTTTCTTCCGAAAGCTTTCCGGCAGCCAAGCCTTTGACTAGCAAAGCATGAGCCTTCAAAGTGGCGCAAGCTTGCTCAAGATATAGCTTTTTCAGCACATCCTTAGCCTGCCAGGCTACCACACTCAGAGAAAGTAAGATAATGAGCAGATAGACAAGGCAATTTTGCCACCACAGTTTTTTTCTCCTTGACATGCTCTCCTACTCTCTAAGCCTGTACCCTACTCCTCGCACAGTCTCGATATACTTGCCAGCCTGCCCTAGTTTTTTCCGCAAGCCCACAATCTGAACATCTACCGAGCGGTCCGTGACCGCATAGTTCTCTCCTTTGACCGCATTAATGATCTGATTGCGAGTGAAGACCCAACCCGGCTTTTGAACCAGGAAGTGCAGGATGTCAAACTCGGTAGCCGTGAGCTCCACAGGCTCACCATCCACCAGCACCTGGTGCTGGGCAGGGTGAATGGTCAGATTGTGGATGGTAATGGTCGGGGTATTGGCTGACTCACCTCGTCTCTGTTTTCGCAGGGCAGCTCTGATCCTGGCTATAAGCACCCGCGGACTGAACGGCTTGGTTACATAATCATCGGCCCCAACCTCAAGACCGGTTACAATATCAGCATCCTCCCCCTTGGCCGTAAGCATAATGATCGGAATATGGGAGGTCTTGGCATCGGCCTTAAGCAGCTTGCAGACCTCAAGGCCATCAATACCCGGAAGCATAAGATCGAGCACAATAAGATCGGGCACACCTGACCTGGCTCTAGCCAGGGCATCCTCACCGCAGCAAACTCCCTCGACTAGATACCCCTCCTTGGTGAGATTGTATTGGATCAGCTCCAGAATGTCTTCTTCATCATCAATGATCAAGATTTTATATTTCCTCATAAGTATTTTCCCCTAATGATAATAATAAGGGTAATTCTTCCCCCTCCCGCTTTCGCTTAAGGTGATAAGGGAGATGCTAATTACTTCCAAATTCAATAAATACGGCTGGTCAGTAAAAAGTATCCGCTAGTGTAATTCTCCCATCAGTCTGAACTATATCCAAATAGGCTCTTGAAAGCCAGTCTTCCTTTGATAAATATAACATTTTCCTTCAAGGAGGCCAAAGAGTCTCTTGCGGACAAAGGTCTGATAGAGCTTGAGCCCCTGATGCTTATGCTCTAGCCCCTCCTGGCCAGTGATGAAAAATTCCGCCAGAGGATGAAACTTATACCAGTTGATCGGCCTGCCTACCCTTATTTCTTGGTATAAATCGGTCAGGCAATCAAAATTGTAGAAATGATTAAAGCCTAATCCAGCATTTATGGCGCAGGGTTGAACCCCATCACGGATAAGGGACTCTCCGGCTGTCCATTCAAGGTCTAGGCTCAGCCTATGGGAAGCGACCTGAAAGATAAACAGCGAATAGATCAGGGCAAGGGTAATGACCAGGGTTTCCCTCTGCTCTCCTATTATCCGAGGGAAACGGCTAAGGAGTGCATAGATCATCAGAATGGACAGGGGAAAAAGGTAGCGGTCATACGATAGCCCAATGAAGATAGCTACCAGAAGATACGAAACTCCCCACAGATAGAAAACCTTGCTGCCAAGGTCCGCGCACATCTTTTGCTCATTCCAAGACGAGGGCTGTTTTATCGCCCTATCCTCCCTGGGGCAGCGGTTTATCGCCGCGGCCTCTGCTCGCTTAGAGCCTCGCTTATTGGGCATCTTTCTTTTGTCTGCTGCCAAGTTAATTTCCTTGCGCCAGGGGAGAAAATGCTCAAGTAAGATGGTTAGGATAGCGATGGCCCCGGCCAGGGAAAATCCAGTCAGGATAAGAGAGGCCTGATCCGGGCTCAAGATTTGAAAGTTAAACACCCTAGTTAGGGCGCCGATTGAAAATATGCTAGGCAGGTATGGCATCAGGCGGCTGTCTTTAAGATATAGAATCATGGTTCCGATTGATACAAGAAGTGCCGAGGCTAGAGTCAGGGGAAAATTAAGGCGCAAGGTTTTTATCCTCCCAGGCTTTGTCAGCAGGGCAAGGACAAAGGTTATGAGCAGCGGGGCAATGAATACCGCGCTGTAGTGGAGGGAAAACAAACCGTCAAAGTATAATCTGGAAATAAGGGTCCATGGATTGGTCAGGCTTTTGATGATGGCTAGATTACTCGATACGGCTGTAGTATACGGCAGTCGGCTTTGGATAATCTTTCCACTCAGCAGGCAGAGGTAAAACAAGCCAATAGCTATGATCGGAAGAGCTGAGGCAATCAGGCTGTGGATAAGAATCTTTTTTTTCATTACCTTGTGCTCAATGAAGCCCAGGGCCGCAAGAGCCACTGATAGGGAAACAGCATGCTGCCTGGTCAAAACAGCCAGGATAGCCAAGGTGCTCCCAAGGTATAGGAAAAGAGGCCGCTCATATCTTAACCCCTTGACCATAAACAGGATTGAAGCAATCAGGTAAAACATGAAAAATGGCTCGGTCATATACCAATCAATCATTTTTAGCGAGATTGGATTAATCAGCATGGTCAGGGCTCCGCAGACAGCCAGAAAGCGGCTTAGCCCAAGCTCGGACAAAAGTAGATAGAGGGCCAAAAGGGCCAGAAAATTGACCACATATACGGAAAGGTGCAAGATCTTGAGCTTAAAGCCAAAGAGGTGGCACAGGAGATTACTGAAGAATAGCTGCCCGATGAGCGATGCAGCCGAATAGCTGATATCGATCCTCTTGGTTTCATATAGTATCTTGGCCGAGCGTGCATAGACGCCAGCATCTCCATGAACCCACCTATAGTCGGATGAAATGATGAGGTAGGATAAGATCAAGAAACTTAAGATTATTACCACTGCCCAAGCATGTTTTTTCAAATTGACAAGCATCCAGATATTCCCTTATTTTGGTTCCTGAAAGATTTAAATTTTATATTTATTATTTTTTATATATAAAATATTCGCTCTTATATATCAGACACCATAAACCCTATATCAAAACAACCATAAACCCTCGAAGGGGCTTAGCTCTTATTA
>JAILZY010000093.1 GCA_023512255.1 bacterium
AGAAGAAAGAAACCCACGGTAACTTTCTTCTCTCTTTATTTTCTCTCCTCCCCTTTATATTTTCAACATTATTTTTTTAACATGGGGAACATCTGATATACAATTTTGATGCTTTACATAAGAAAAAAAATGCTGTATAATGCGCTTTGTACATTCATTCTGAAAAGACCCTGAATAAATTATCCCCTAACAACTACTAATAAGACATAAAGTAATTAAACATAAGGTAAATAATTAACCTATTACTCCGGAGGGCATTGAATATGAATAAAAATTTTCTCTTCTTCTTTCAATCAGCCTCGCTTTTTACCCTCTGCATGATCCGAAAATGTGAATGGAGCGCTTATTCCCTTACCTTGGCCATTATCACCATTGCCTTGATGATCTTAAGCTTTTTGGTCGCCTAAATCAAGCTCTACTGTGCTTTCTTCGTCATTTATTTTTAGGATTTATCCTTAGGGAGTAAACACCTTGAGCAGACCATGAATAATTTCAGGGACAGTAAATCCCATCCCAAGGGGAATGGCTACGGTCAGGATTATAGACAAAGAACTTATGGCCAGGGCGGCGATGTCTGATCGTTTCAGCTTAAAATTCTCCTCAGAGGAAGCAGGATGAGAGTTTTCTGCCAGCTCATGGCTGAGGTGAGCTACGCAACTGCTGGCCTTTATTGTTCCAAAAGCCCGTGGCATCATCTCGGCTATTCTGATCACACCCTCTAATTTGAAAATTCGCAATATCCTAGCCATATACAATTCCGGATTGGCTACGGCAAAGGCGATCGAGTGATGAGAGACGACATCAATACATAGTCCTACAAAGAGAAAGGTCAGGTCTAATTTGCAATGGGAGAGAGCGATGAGAATATCCTTCCCTGAAAAACGAGTCGAAATTTTGACTCTCTTGTAAATCTCTAGGATAAAATGGGCTAGTACCCAGATAGCGAAATAAAACAGGCCACAGGCTAAAGCGATGACCGCCGCTCCGCCCACATAGATAATCAGAAAAATTTTTTGCGTATCATGAGTAATGGCAAAAAGCTCAACATTCTGTCGTATCGATTCCATCTCTCTTTTTATCCCTCTTGGTTATGTTGTAGCCTGAAAGTGAGCGAAAGGTAGGGCACGATTAATTCCACCTGCTGCCAACCTTGCTTTTACCTTTCAGCAAGAGCAGTACCAATCTAATAATTTTTCGATTCGCTTAGCTATTAACAGGCTGGAAGATCACTGAAATATCAAGTGAAATAGACAGGATTAAAAATGCAGGAGCGGCCAATAAATTCCAGGATTAGAAAAAATATTTGGCCAAGGCATAAAAAATTGTCTAAAATGAGGTCATAGAATTTAATAGGGTCATAAAATTTACACAAAGGGTATAGGTCTCTTACTCCAAGAGGCCACCCTTAACTTTTTGGGGGAATAGATCATTGATGAAATCTATTCTTGTTCCCTTTGTTACTATACTTCTGGCCGAATTTGCCGATAAGACGCAACTTGCCCTCCTCTATCTGGCCACAAGGACAAAGCAGCGGATACAGCTTATGGGAGGTGCAGTGCTGGGATTTTCCGCAGTCAATGGCTTAACCATTCTCTTTGGCCATTATCTGAAGAATCTTGTCCCAGCCAGCCTTATCAAGGTGGCGACTGGCCTTTTTTTTATTCTATTTGGTATCTTCTTGCTCCTTAGCCGAAATGGCCACGACGATAGCAAGGAGGTCGGCCAGCGCGATCGTCTGCGGCATCCCTTCTGGTCTGCCTTAAGTGTTATTGTTCTCTCTGAGCTTGGCGATAAAACAAACCTGGCCGCTGGCCTGTTTGCTGTCCGCTATCAGCCCGCGTTGGTATTTATTGGCGTCATGGCGGCCCTCATCTGCTTGAGCGGATTAACCATCTTGGTGGGCGATACGCTCTCTCACAGGATCAAGCCAAAGCTTCTCTCCCTCCTGGCCGCAATTTTATTCATCATCCTAGGTCTACTTACCCTCTGGCACTAAGTGGTCTGTTCGCTTTAAAGCCAAAACCTTAAAATCGGTATTTAATTAGTGATTCCATAATTTGGCGAGAAAACCACTAAGTGTCCCTTTCGCTAAAAAAGCGCGCCAGCTGGGGCGGGCACAAGGTCCGCAAGCTACCATTGATAGCGTAATTGATCCGCTGCGCAACTTGTGTTACGCACTTAGCGAAAGAACCACTACGCGGCCGACCATAAGGTCGGTATAACATCCTGGCCAAGATAATTATTTCACTTGTCCATGGCTTGCCTCATTATATCGACGTTATAAACCTTTATGGTCGGGCATTTAAAAGCCTATCATCCCCCCTATTCGGGCAAATGAGCTTGCCCCTTAGTGTAAGTTTTGGGATGGTTCCCTAAGCAATTCCCCCATCAATCAACAGGTATCGAATAGGCTATGGACTCCTCCCGTCCTCTCCAGGTAACACTGATCTTTACCTCACCTCTTTTAGGCGGGTCAGTATCGGCCGGATCAACATCGTAGAGGCAATATGAAAAGATAGGACCTCCCAAAGAAGAGTTAGTATCAGGGAATTTATAAGATGCTACCCCCTCCAGCCCAGCACCACCACTGACTGAGACGCTATAGGAGGTTCCAGCAATCGGGGGGTTGTAGTTTTCATCGCCGACAAATACATGAAAGTAAAGTTTAGTATTGCCTACAATGACAAAATTTTCACCTCCCGCGGCCTTAAGTTGGTCCTCAAAATCAGTAAAAATCCGCGGCTTGCCAGTTATCAGGAGGTTGAAGGTTTTATAAATCTTTTTATTCCCATCCCACTGGCCGTTGTATCCATCAAAGGCTAAGTTACCATCTCGGTCGATAATCAAATCTTCAAAGTCAGTGTCGATAATGGAATTATCATCCTTATCGAGAAAGATATCATCGTAGGTATCGTCGTATGACTCGCCAAGATCATATTGCCCATTGGCATTGCCGTCTGTAAACTTTTCCTCCCCATCGACAACGGCCACAATTGTGCACAGGCCATCTCGAGGATTCGGGCTGTGAGGATCGTCAGTATCAATCGGAATACCAAACAGGAAATTCAATTGATTCATAAAGGCAATCTCATTATCATTAGGCAGGGTTTTATGCGGAATAGGAGATTGGGTTCTAAAGATAACCGATCCACAGCCCTTATCATCCATAATGGCTGAGCGCTGGATACCACCGCTCTCACTATAGAAGGACACGGTTGTTCCTTTGAGCACCTCGACATTGCCATATCGGTCGGCCAGCCTGACTGTAATTTGCGATTCAATCCCATAATAAGCCAGCCCTTCAAGATTCAAGGTACTGGCTGATAAGGAGACGTGGCTTTCGGTAGGCTTTCCGCCGCCGATCGAGATTATTCCTGATGAGGTTGATAGACTGGTTCCTGAATCAGTGCTTACCGTAGCCCGTAGAGTTACGGTACCGGCAATTACTCCGCTGTGGACATTGACCCGAGCTGCCCCTCTTTCCGTACTGACCCTGATCTCACTTTGTCCCTCTTCTTCAAGGTATTCACCACCACCAGGGCCAAAGAGCTCGATTAAGACACTCTTGGCCTCCTGAACAGGAGTCCCTTGACTGTTTTTGACCATAAAGGTTACGGCTGAAACCTCAACCTGCCCTGAACCCTTAAGACCAATGACATTTGGCTCTGCCGATACAAACTCGATACTTCCGACCTCAGCGCTGGCAATATTCACTGTTACCGTATTTGAAACCTCCCCTGCAGTAGCCCAAATCGTAACCTCACCGGAAGTCTGGGCAGCTACAAAGGTAGCCGAAACCTTGCCGTTGATCGTCAAGGCACTTTCCGTAATTGAGCCAAAGGAGCTATTGCTGAGTCCAAAGGTAACTTGGGTTCCATCCTTTACCGGCCTGCCCTCTAAATCCATAACCGTCACTTTGATATGCGAGGTCCCGTTAATCGAGATCCGGTTAGGATCAGCGCTTATCTGCACCTGAGCCGGTGGGGAAAGATTAGAGATCTGAATATCTAGTCTTCCCTCTATATTCGCATTGAGGCTCTTGGCGATGATGGTTATAATTCCTTCACGCTCTTTTGAGCTAAAATCAACACTGCCGAGGCCTCCGATTATCTCGATCGGGCTTGTAATCCGGCCCAGGGTCGGATCACTCAGCTCAAAATTTATCAGCGCCCGGCCACTCAGAGGCTGGCCGCTTTTGGTGATAAGCTCTATCCTGAGCTTTAGACTGCTGTTGGTTTTGATAATCGTGCTGCCGCTCTCAGAAGATAGGTCGATAGCCCCAAGCTCAATAGGAATATCTTGCCCTGCCAAGGGGGCAGTCGCCAGTGCCTCCTCTTGTGTGCTTTGCGTGCTTTGTGTGCTGCTGTCAGAGGAAACCTTCCTACAGGCTGCGGCTGCTGTCAGGAGAAGTAGTATTAATGTTACCACCAAGGGAATTCTCATTTGCTCATCTACATCCAGGATAGATCTTGCAGAAATGTGCTTGGCCATCTTTTAACTCTCTCCTAAAAAAGTTTCGGATCAGCTATTTTTTTTCACAATCCGAGGAGTGATAAAGATCAGCAACTCGTCATACTTTTCAACCGCACCCTGTGATCTGAAGAGCCACCCAAGGCCGGGAATATTGGCAAACCAGGGGACCTTCTGCTCATTCTGCTGTTGAGTGCGCTGATAAAGCCCCCCAATCACAGTCGTATCCCCATCCTTGACAATCAGCTTGGTAGTAGCCGTCCGAGTGGTAATTGCCGGAACGCCATTTACGGTCTGGGCCCAGTTAGGCTCGCTTTTGTCTGCCTCAATCTCTAGGGTGATATAGTCATTCGGGGTAATGTGAGGAGTAACCCCCAGCCTGATAACAGCATCAACGAAGTTAGTGGATGGATTGCCCTCCTTGTCTACGGATGGGTAAGGGATCTGAGAGCCACTTTTGATTTCTGCCTTCTCATTATCCAGGGTGGCAATTCGGGGATTGGATATAATTCTCCCCTTGCCTTGAGACTCCATGGATTCAAGTTCGATATTGAGCTGAATGAGATTATTAATATGCCCAAGATTTAAGCCAACTCCCCCAAAAACATCCCCTTTGTTGGGGAGGTTGACCGCGTAGGTGCCCCCGCGAATGCCGCTGATATCAATGGTTCGGGGAAAGCGGTAGTTGGTTTGTCTTCCATATCCTCCACCCCATCTGATACCAAGCTCTTTAAGATATGATTTATTGGTTTCCACGATCCTGGTTTCAATCATAACCTGAGGGGTCTCCCGGTCTAGCTTAGCCAAAACTTCCTTAATCTTAGCCAAATTTTCCGGCAAATCCTTAATGATCAGCGAATTAGTTCGCTCATCGACGATAATGGATGAGGGCTCCTGCAATCCCTTCGGGTCAGTGAGCATTGGGCTGATCTGCTCTTTGAGCTTGCTGGCCTGAGCATAATTGACCGAAATAATTTCCGTCTTCAGCGGGCGGCTGTTTTTCTGGGCCTGCTCAGCCATCTGCTTGGCCTGAATAGCCTTCACCGCCGCGTCTTCCTCCTGCTGAAAGGTCCTCTGGGTCTCTATCCGAATAATATTGCCCTCCATTCTCATGGCCAACTGGTTAGTTTTCAGGATGATATCCAAGGCCTGATCCCACGGGACAGGATTTTGGATAGTAACGGTAACTCTCCCCTTGACATCAGGATCAATAACCATATTATGATTGCTGACCTCACCGATGATCCGAAGCACAGACCTGATATCTGCATCCTGAAAGTCAAGTGAAATGGGCTTGCCGCGATAGACCTTTTCTGAAACAGGAGTATCTGAAACAAGAGTAGAGGATGAAGTTTTAGTCTGAATTTTGTCTAAATCTGAGCTAGCAGGGGCAAAAGCCTTGCTCATACGATTGGCCCCGACGGAGTCTGCCCTTGAAGGAGTCCGACTGCTGGCTGAGCGAACAATATCTCGCTCAAAAGTCGGCTCAGGCGGGATGTCCCGCTCCACGATCGGCTCCGGTGAAAGAAGTGGATTTGAGGAGACAGAAACAGCAGTTTTAGAGCTGCCGGCCCCCTCTGCCGCCGCCTGCTGCGTCGGCGGATCAGCCGCCGCGGCCCCAGACATTTTAGCCTGCCAAGGTGAGGTTGAGGTGTTTTTGCCCTTGCTGATCTCCCAATTGGAGGGTGATTTGAGAGCGGTTGAGTTGGCAGCCTTACGGTTACTTAAACCGCAGGCGCTTGCTTGGCAGCACAAAAACAGGATCAGGATCGCTTTGACTTGGGTTTTCAGCCGATAAAAGCCCCTTCTGGAATACATTCTCTTCCCCCTTGTGGAACAAGAGGCCTCTTGTTCCACAAACCTTATTATCTGCTGACCACAGCAGATGGTGGAGCATCTTCTTTGTATAGCCTGACCGTAGTCTCTTCCGTCTTTTTCCTTCCCAAGTAGTCCGTAACTGTAGTTTGAATACTCAACCGATCATTTCCGATCTCGACCACTCTCCCCTTCAATTTGCCAATCTCTTCACCTTGTTTAACCAGGTAACATTTTCCATCAGGGGTCTCAATCACGGCTACCCTCCCTAACCCTCCCCAGACTATGCCGACAAGTTTCAACTCGGAAAGATCATAGGTTAGCAGCGGCGATAAAGGTGGCTGGGCAGGCTGCATAAGCTCAACCGCCAAGGGTGATTTGAAGGGGTCTCGAATTTTTTCCGTCGATTTTATCTCCACCGCAGACATTCCGAACATCAGAGGGGAAAAAAGGACAAGAATCAATAATAATTTTCTAATCTTCCTGTTTCCCTGCATTTTGTTCTCCTTGTCCCGAAAAGGCTGCTGGCTTTTGCTGGCCCTCCGGCAAATCGTTTGGCTGGAACCGATAGGTAGTAGCTACACAACTGGTTTCAAGAGTAACAAGATTACCCGTAATCTGGGGATTCCCCATACTAAAATCCTCAATATTGACGATCCGATCCAGGGCGCTAATCGATTGAAAGAAATGAGCTACATTGTGATAGGCTCCCCGCACTTTAATATCGATCGGAAGCTGGTGGTAGAATTCTTTCTTAATCTCAGCCTGGGGCTTGAAGAGCTCAAATTCAAGCCCAGCGTTACTTCCAAGATCAGAAATTTTAGTCAAAAGAGCAGGGATTTCTTTTTCTGTGGGCAACTGAATCTGGGCTAGTAGAAATTCCTGCCGGACCTTTTCCATCTCCCGCTGAAGGGAAGTCATATCTTTACAAATCTTGCGAGTCTCCTCTAGGGTCCGATTGAGGCTAGCCAATTCTCCACTCATGCGGTCGATGGTATCCTGTTTGGGCTGGATGAGGGTAAAGTAGCACCCTGTGCCGACCATCATACCGACCAATAGCAGGAGCAAAATCTTTTGGACCCGAGGCAGGGAAGCCAACTTCTTGTTAAGTGCCTTCATGTTCATGGCTATTTCTTCTCTTCTCTTGAGCCTTCTCCTGACAAGCTCATGTTCGCTTGAGAATTAGAATCGACTAGGTTGCAGATGATCTTAAAATTTTGTACCTTTTTGTTATCAGCTATCGCTCGCTGCTCGGTTTTGTCCAGCTCTATTTGCCTCAACAATCCTGTATTTTCGAGGCTCTTCATGAAGTCAGCAACGTTATTGGCCGTAAGTGACATACCCTCCAGACTAAGTTGCGATCCCTTGCTTGATAGGGAAGAAAGCCATATTTCATCTGGAATGATCAGCGAAAGCTGATTAAGCAGCGGAGCAGGCCCCTTTTGCCTTGATTTCAACTCCTTGATGATATTAAGCTTTCGTTCCACTTCCTTTTTCTCTTCCTTGAGTTTTTTAATCTTATCGATCTGTATATTCGAGGTCTCTATTTGCCGCTTAGTCTCGCTGATCTGTCTTTGAAGATTCTCAATCTTAAAATTCAATTGGTGATACCACAGAGCCACTGCTCCAAACAGCAGGAGCAGAAAAATGACCCCACTCGTCAATTCCTTGCCGATAGATAAACTCTTCTTTTTCCTTTTGGGAAGCAAGTTGATCCTAATCAACGGTCATCCACCCTTCTTAAGGCTAATCCCATGACCACAGCCATCATTGGGGCCACAGAAGTTAGCCATCCGGTATCAAATTGGTTTGGATTGATTTGAATCTTCTGAAAAGGGTTAGCTTTTTCCACCTCAAGTTCAAAGCGATGGGCCAAAGCCGCATCTATCCCCTCAACTTTGGATGTGCCTCCACTGAGCAAAATCTTGCCGATGGGAGCATTGTCCGACGTAGCCCGAAAATAATCAAAAGAGCGCTGGATTTCCGAAAAAATTTCCTCATAAAAATTCTCCCGCAATGGAACCACTTGATCTGCCGATACTCCCTCAACATACTCTCCCTGCTTCAGCCTCTCAGCCTGATCAGCAGAAAGCCCCAAGCTGGTTTGCAAAATCTTCGAATAGTCATTCCCGCCCAGCGAAGCATCACGGGTAAAGACCGTCTCCTTCTCCCATAAAATATTCATGTTCATGGTATCCGCGCCAATATCAAGCAAAACCACATAATTGCCTGCCTCTTGGTGAGTATGATTTATTTCATATTGATTTTCCAGGGCAAAGACATCAATATCAATAACCGCCGGATTAAGACCGGCTTTGGTAACCACTGATACCAAATCCTGGATACGCTCTTTCTTGACCGCTACCAGGAGAACATCCATATCTCCTTCATCCTTTTTAGGGGGATTATGCATGATCTGAAAATCTAAACTGACGTCATTGATATCAAAAGGGATATACTGCTCTGCCTCAAAGCGAATGGATTCCTCTAGCTCATCTTCACTCATAGCTGGCAGCTTGATTCTCTTAATGATTACCGACCGGCCAGACACTGAGGTAGCCACATCCTTGGTGGTAACCTTTTGCTCCTGAAATAATTGCTTGATAGTCTCAATGACTATCTGCTTGTCAAGAATTTCATCTTCAGAGATGACCCCCTGAGGCAGGGGTTTTAAGGCCGCCTTGACTAGCTCATACCCCTTAGCGGTCTTCTTCAACTGGGCCAGCTTAAGGGAACTTGTGCCAATATCCAGCCCGATTAATTCTTTTTTACTGAAAAGTCCCATTTTTTTCTACTTCCTCATTTCTAGCTTGCGCTATTGATCAATTAAGGTTAATTACATCGTACTAATCGTTATTAATTAAAATTAATGAATGTGAAGACACACTCTCGCTGTGGTGAGGCGACGAGAATGATCCAAGACAGTAAGAGAATGTTTATGCAAACCTGGCTTTTCCTTATATTCCTCTGAAAATGGTATGTCAAGGGGATTCGACTGGTTGAAATACGGCGGCGCTTATCCATCAGGGACCTACTCTTCATCTGGCCTCACCCCCCTTATCTTTTGGAAGGTCGACCAAAAGGTGCATTGTTGAAATTGTCATGTCGGAATCATTCGCCATCGAGTAGTTAAGGCATAATTTCGTTCCTCAGTTGTTAAAATTAACCACGGCCTTACTCATATTTTCATATTTTATGACTTGCCTATTTTATGACCTGCCTGAAAGATTCTTCGGCATAGATAAACCGATTAATCAGAGGGAAATTACATGAAGGGCGTCTAGTGTTGGCTGCTTCAGCGGATCAGGTGCCAATTGCGGACCGTTTTGAATAATCCGCCATAGGGTGAGATCTCTATCCCGCCGTATCGCTTATGGACACAAAAAAAAATACTCCCGCCAAAAAAGAAAGATACCTGCAGGATCATGGTGCATCTCCTCCTGATAATCTCGGTAGATGATTTTCCTCTTTTCCTGACTCAAAGCCCGTCTACCTTGATCGAGCAATTGGTCAATCCGGGGATTTCGGTAAGAGAAGATGTTAAGCCCGCCCTCTATCTGTGAAGAGTGCCAAAACTGGTAATTCTTATCTGGATCACTGCTAGCCAGGAGGTATAAAAAGGCAGCATCAAATTTCCTGGGAATAAGGTAATCCCGATCAAGTATAGAAATAGGGGCCTTCTTTATGTTGACTACGATCCCGAGGCTCGACAACTGCTCGACAATCATGAGTGAGGCCAGATCAAGCTCATCGTGCCCCTCAGGCAGGCAAAGCTGAAATTCGAACCGCTGACCGTTTCTATCCAGCACATGATCACCATCGGTATCTTGCCATCCTGCCTCCCTTAATAATTCCATCGCCTTGATGGGATCATAAGGGAAGGGGCAAACATTGGGATCATAGGCCCAGGAGTAGGGAAATACGGTCCCCGAGGCAACCATCCCCCTCCCCTTCAATACCCGCGTTATAATGCTTTCCTTGTCTATAGCATAATTCAGAGCCTGCCGAACCCTCCTGTCTTGAAAAAGCGGTTTGGCCAGATTAAAACCGATGAGATAATAAAAATCTCTCAACGAGGAGTATATTCTGAAAGAGGGAATCTTTTTGATAATCCTATATGATTCGGCATTGAAAAATTCAAAGGCATCGATCTCTCCCCTCATCAGATGCGCCCAAACCAGTCGCTGATTGTCGAATATTCTGACTATGAGCCGATCAAGATATGGCCTTCCCAGAAAATAGTCTTGATTTGCCTCAAACTCGATTCTGTCTGAAGCCCGGGCCAATAGGCGAAAGGGGCCGGTGCCCACCGGCTGATAATTGAATGAGGCGCTGCGTATATCCCTGCCCTGAAGAATATGTCTGGGCACAATCGGCACAGCCAGGGCGTAGATAAAAGAAGATGACGGCTTGTCCAGGAAAATGCTGATCGTGTAAGGATCTTCAATCTCTATCTTGGCGATCTTTTCGGAAATAGGTGGATATGCCTTAGCCGTGCCTTTGGACAAAAGATCCAGGGTAAAGGCTACGTCATCAGCAGTAAATGGATGGCCATCATGAAACCTTACTCCCCTTCTGAGATGAAAAGTCCACTTTCGGCCTCCCTCGCCCACCTTCCAGGAGGAGGCCAGATGGGGCAGGGCATTTCCTCCTTCTCCTATCTTGATCAGACCATCAAAGATAACCCTAGTCAGCAAAGCTGAGGTACCGCTTAGCTCTGTCAGGGGATTTAAGGTATTATACTTGCCACTACAGCCAAGAGTAAGTGTGCCTCCGAATGATTTGGCCGGAAGATCATTTTTCCTACCGCATGAGGCCTGGCCCACAAAAAGGAAGAGAAGCGACAAGGCGATGAGTTTTTTGGTCTGCATAAAGAGATTCTCATGAAAAATCGGGCTGGACCTTTTCCCAGTCCAGCCCTAAAAACATGTCTTTCTTAATATTCAATTAACGATGATCAAGAACCCACTGACAATCAGGTCTTGGGACGATAATTTTACTGCCTTTCTTGATAATCTTCATACTTTTTCACCTCCTTAGCCAAAACTCCTAACATATTCCTCTCTGATCAAAGGGATAGCCACCTGCTCAAAGTACCTTCGCTCGCACGCCGGTTTAAGAAAATCACCTCCTTTCAGGAAGGCACTGTATCGGCACCCCCCACCACAGAGGGGAATGTAGGCACAGCCGCGGCATTGCTTCCAGATGTCCGCGGTCATAAACTCGGTCATTCGGTAATTGAAAGTCTCGGTTCGAATATCACCGACGGCAAACTCTTCTATCCCGGCAAAACCGCCGCACTTGTAAATCCTGCCACCCGGGTCAATTGTATAGGAGTGCTCCCTGAAAACCGAGCACGGCCCTAAGGCTATCCCTTGGTTAGGTTTAAATCCCCGAATCTCGATTTCCTTTCTGAGCCAAAGAATATCCTTGGGGCTCACCTCGGAGAAGGTACAAATCTGACAGAGGCCACCGGCTAAATTCTTTTTCCGGCGGGCCAGACTGGTGAAGATCGGCTTGAAATGAACCTGCTCGATCTTATCTTGAAGCCCTGCCCTGAGAAGGCGGTCAAGAAGAGCGGGGATGGAGGTTTTATTCTCTTCATCAAAGTTTCCTCCTATACGAACAGGTACCCGGCCCGAAATCCTGATCAGGTTGTTTAAAATCTGCGTAAAGCTTCCCCCTCCTCCCTTGAAGGGACGTTTGCGGTTATGAGCCTCTTCATCACCATCCAAAGTTATCTTTATGCCGCTAAGACCCAAGGGCAAGAGAGAATCTACCAGCTCTTCGGTCAGAAGAACTCCGTTAGTTACAATCTGAATTTCCAGGGTGATCCCCTTGGCTAAAGCCGCCTCATGGAGTGTGCGGCTAAGATTATAGATGGTGGGTAGCCTAAGGAGAGGCTCCCCGCCATAGTATACGATGTTCAGGATGCGGGGGCGAATCTCTTCCATCTTTTTTTGAACCCAGGCAGCTACCAGAAGACAGGTTTCCTGATCCATAGAGAGGTCAGTGGCCTTGAGGTCATCTTGAAGACAGTAGCTACATCGCAAATTGCAGGCCAATGTGGGCAGGATAGTAACCGCTAAGATCGAGGTATCAAATTTGATCCTCTGAAACCAATACTCAAGCTCCCGCTCTTCATCAACATACTCATCAACGATAATGCCAAGTTCCCGAAGCTGCTCTAGGTTAGAGCGATCAGAAGGAGACAAGCTCTGAGAGGACGGCCCTTTGCTTGATCGGCCTCGCTCAATCAGAGCTGCCAGATGTTTATCAACCACTACTTCCGAGCCAAGGAGGGTATTAAAGATGAGATATTCTTCTTCAGAGTCATCGACTGGAATAAATAGATTAAATTGTGACCCTTTATAGCTGTCCATCAACAAGGGTATCCTTAAATTTTAACGCTCTCATTTATTAGACGCCATCGTTGTGATAAAATAGCAGATGTTCCCCATGTTTAAATTAGGAGGAGGAGATAAGCCGCAGGGGAAGGGTATTGAGGTAAAAGATAATAG
>JAILZY010000094.1 GCA_023512255.1 bacterium
CTGCCACTGACCTTGGAACAGTCGGCTGGGATCAGTACTACGGCTATGGCTTGGTTAATGCCTACTTGGCCGTGCTGAGAACCCTGTAAGATGAGAAAACCCTGATAATCTGAGAACCCTGTAAGAAAAGTAGGAGCTTTTCTCTTTTATTTGAATGATCCGGGGCCAGGTCGTATTTGTAGGACAAAGCGCAAAGCGCGGTTGCCGTTTTTTCTTACCTTAAGGATCCGGGACTGTTTTCATCCAAAATCAAAGGGTGAGAAAAAGATGGCTCCTGCTCTGACTCGTCCACAGGGGGAGTGTTAGCAGAAGGTGCATCGGCAGGATAGGGATCACCAAGAGAAGGCTGCTCACCTTGATCCTGCTCAGAGCCGGTCAGCTCCTGATTCGGTTCAGCTAATGATTGGCTAGCCGCAGGTGGTGGATATTGATCGGACTCTTTTTTAGGCAACCGCTGCTCCCTTGGTGAATCAGTGGGGGTGGGGTAATTACCCAGAGAGGGGCGACTGCCATTTGTCGAGTAAGGTGAGCGGCTTTCTGGATACGGGCGGCAAGAGACAAAAAGCTCGAAAGAGCAATTCAGCCAGACCTCGGCGGCCCAGCGGGTGCTTTTTTCCCCAAACTCGCTGTTAGGCTCTCCTGCGGCTACAGGGGCTCTCAAGCTAAGGCTCAGGTTGGATTTTGCTCGGTATTGGAGCTGTGGACAAAGGCCATAACTTCGATCCTGAAGGTTCCAGACTCCAGCTAAAGAAAAGGTGAGTGGCCGCAGGTCTAAGGGTTCTCTTTTCATGATCTCAAAATAAGCATATTCCTGCATCAGGTCAGGCCGGCGGTAGTAGGTCTCGGTCAGGGTCAGAAGCCGCTTGGCCAGAGCCTGATTTTCATTCTCGCTCGATTGGAGATTGACGATTTTGTCCAGATATTGATAGTAGTCTTGCATCTCCCGCGGAGTAAAGCCTGCCTTGTTGCGGTAGTACTCTGCACTCCAGCGGATAGTTTCTCGCTTATACTGAATTCCCCACAGTGAATAAAAGGCAGCATAGCGAGTCTGCCATAGCGTGCCGGACCGATCGAGAAAGATCTTATCATATTGTGGGCTTACTCCAAAATCACCATAAATTTCCCAGCTAGGGCCAAGTTGTCGGGAAAAACTAAATCCATAGCGCTCTGGCCGACTTTTTCCCCGCAGGGCTAAAAAATCTATTTCCGTATTCCAAAACAGAAGAGAAAGCTTGCCGGCCAGATTCCAATGCTTTGGTTGGCCAAATTCTTCATTTATCCTCTCCTGGACCGGGAAAGCCAGGGTAGTTAAGGTGAGCTCCTTGAGAGGATCTGGCCCTGGGGGGAATTTTTGGCCATACTCAAGACCGCAAAAGATCAGTCCGCAGCGGGATGGATCAAAGTCGAGGGGATGGCGAGGTAGATCCAAAAAGGCCTGAGGATTGAATGAGCGGGATTTCCCCCAGGGAAAGATCTTTCGGCCCGCAGACAATTGAAGCCCAGGATAGAGTGCCCAGCTCAGGTAGGCTTCCTCAAGCTCGGTTTTCTTCTCTAGCTTTGCTCCATCTGTTTGAGCAATACCTTTCATCTTCCAAAAAAATTCTGATTTTTCCCACCTCTCGTTTCCCCAAAGCCGAATCTGTAGCCAATCAGCTAACTGCCTGCTGTTCTCTTTCCCTTGTTGGTAATCTTTCCCCTCCTGGTAGAGGCGCTCTAAATGATAGCTTTTGGCCTTTTCGTTCTCGGCTGAGAGGCAATGGCGATATTGAATCTGTCCGGTCAAATCAAAAACCTGCTGATCGGCCTCTTCGCTCTGCCGCCGGTGCTGCAACAAGCCGCTGTCCTGCTGATTGAAAAGTCCCTGGGCAAGAGCTCCTTTCTCTCTCTGAGAGTAGCACGAAAATAAAAGTAAATAGAGGAAAAAGAGGAGCAATACAAATCGCTTTCTCCTCATGGAAAGCTGTCCCTATCCTTTTCACGGAGGCCATATCCCCCTTAGTTTTTGAAATGTATCTTCGGATCAACTTCAAGATAAGAACGCCATACCCTCTTTTACTGTTTTCGGCCAATCCGCTCCTCTCCTTCCGGTTATTTTTTTCTAAGGAAGATCATTGTCAGTTTTCAAGTTTTAAGGTAGAATTCTTCTTCGACTGTTTTTAAAAAAAACGCCCAAAGGAGCTTAAGTAAGGAAAAGCTATATGTCAGAGATATTCAGCAAAATAGCGCTGGTGTTATGTTCTATCTCTTTACTTCTTATCTTACTCTATCTCTTGGACACCTTTCGAGAGGAATTCAGCAAAGATCGAATTCTCACCCTGTGCTATCAACGTCCCCCTAAGCTCCTAACTAGAGGCATATCAAGATCAGGGATGATTTACCTGAGCTACAGCATCCGTTTTGAAGAACAGCTAAGCTATCTAGCCCATCATGGATATCAGGCTATCTCTATCTATGATCTCCTCGCCTGTCAGGAAAAAAAGCAAAAATTGCCTCACAAATCATTTCTGATCATTTTGGACAATGGATATCTGAGTAATTACCTACACCTCTATCCGGTCATCAGAAGATATGATTTTCCTGCCCTTATGTTGGTTACACCAGATCCGGAGTCAGAGGTCTTTACTCAGTTTAGGGGAATTGATCTGCCCCTTACTAGTCGGCAGATACAGGAGATGCGAGTTGGGAATATCCTGATTGGATCTCATGGCCTCACCTGTCGTCCATTTTCAAAACTCTCCGAGGAAGAGCTGATGGAGGAGCTCGGTGAATCAAAGAGGATACTTGAAGAGATTATAGGAGAAAAAATTGAATGTCTGGCCATCCCAGCCAATGATTTTCTCGACAAAAGAACTCAAACCCTAGCTCAGAATGCAGGCTACAAGGTGGTCTTTGGAAATCATGTCGGCACCAACAACCACCGCAGTAATCCGCTCAACCTGAGGAAAATCACCATTAAAGAGGATATGGATTTGTCCGAATTTAAAAAATTTATCAGTCCAGCCTCTGTTTATCGTCAGAGGATTCTTTTTGATATCAAAAAGAGTCCGATAATGATCAAAAATTTTATCAAATCAATCCGACGGAAAAAACAGACCGATCCCAGGGCATCAACCAGCGGAGAATTAAATAAATAGTGTCTGTAATAGTGTCTGTCCGATAGAGATCGGAATAGATTTTGCGATATGAGGTGAATTTTATTCTTTTATGCCTCGAAAAATAAGAAAGGAAGCATAAAAAAATGGCGAAATCACTCCAAGTCGATTACCAGAAACAACCTCGCTCTTATATATCAGACACCATAAACCCTCAAGGTATATCAGAACAACAATAAACCATCGAAGGGGCTTAGCTCTTATTAGGGTTATGTCTCTCAATAGTAGCTAATAAATAAGAGCGTTTATTTTTATATCGCTCTCATTAATCTTGTCTACCACTTGTTATGTCCACGAGGCTACAAGCACCCCGATCAGGGGTCCAGAACACATCATGATTTCGAGAGCAGCACCGCAGCCATCCGCACATCATAGCCCAGTTTATTAGGGTAAAATGATAGGCAACCCTGCACACTGAGAATACCCTTCCTCTCCCATCTAGCCAAAAGCCGATCAAGGCAAGAGCATAGAATATTAATTGAAGGACGAGGGGGAAAAAATATCCTCGGCTAATCCCAAGAGCCACCAGGTTCGAGATAAATAAGGTGATCATAAAAAACGGAACCGAAAGCCGCCAAAGCTTATGAGAAAATAACTGCCAGGCAAATAAAGGGTAGCGGAACGGGTTGAGCAGATTTCGGTTTCGAAACAGGGTCCGCAGAGTTCGATTGGTAATGCGGACCTGACGGCCTACTTCTTTCCCTATCCGCGAGCTGGCACTCTCACAGGCAATGGCTGCATCCTCCATCACTCCGCGGTATCCCTGCTGAACAATCTGCAAGGGGATAGCCAGATCATTCAGATCATCCGCTAGCAGAGGAAAATACAATTTTTTCCTGATAGCGAAAATAGCTCCATCGGCTCCGACACAGGAGCCAAGGGCTGATTCTTTACGTTTAAGATATTGTTCGTAGCGGTGATAGAGTCCGCCCGTTTTCCCGACCGAATTCCCCTGGGTGTATTCGGTCCTGCCAGTTACAAAACCAACTCGCTCATCCTGAAAATGCTGGACAAGATTACGCAAGGATATGCGGCTTAAAAAAGCGTTAGCATCGGTAAAGAGAATGATCTCACCTGAGGTTTTGGGGATCACCTGATTCAAAAGAGCACTCTTTCCCTGCCGCTCCTTTTGGGGAAAGAGTTTTACTCCCTCATCCTGATAGAGAGCGGCCTTGAGGTTTGTCCGGTCAGTTGAGCCGTCAGAAGCTATCCATATTTCCAGCTTTTCCCTTGGATAATCAAGCGTTAGCGTATTTAGGATCTTCTCTTCGATCACTTCCTCTTCATTATAAGCGGAAATGATGACACTGACCATAGGGTAGCTGCCCAAAGGGGAATTGTCCAATTTTTGAGCCTGCTCTTTTTTCGGCCACGATCTGAGTGAAAAAATGGCCAACAGCAGGGGATAGCCGAGATAGGGATAAAGAATCAGAAAGAGCGATGCTGTCCACATAACTGGGCCCAAAAAGGTTAACCACAAAGACAAAGGGCTTCCTCCTTATTCAATTTTTTCAGCTTGCCTTTCTTCTTCATCTTTCTTCTTCAGCAAGCCCAGGCATTTTTCGACCATGTCAAGGTATTCTCAAGCCCCTCCCTGGCCGGAATACGGGATGACCAACCCAAATCCTGCTTGGCTTTCGAGGTATCAAAGAGGAAGCTCTTGCAGGAGGCGGCAAGCCGGTAGCGGGTCAGAAAAGGCTCCTTGTGCATGATCTTGCTCAAAAGCTCAAGTCCAAAGGTCAGGCTGTAGACTAAAGCATAGGGCAAATAGACTACATGCCCACCCTTACCCCTCTTGCATAAGTAGCGCTGAATATAGACATGCTTTGAAACTGGCTCATCATCTACGATGTTATAGATTTTACCAGTAGCCTTATCATTCTCCAGAGAAAGCACGATAGCATCCAGGAGGTTATCAATGTAAACCAAGGGCAGCTTGAATCCTTTGCGGCCAATAGCTAGAATGAAATTTTTTGATAAGGCATATCCTATCATCGGGGTCAAAACCGCTCCCCCAGGGCCATAGATAGTGCCAGGCCGCAAGATGACCACCGGCAGGTTATTTTCTCGGATAAACCGCTGGACCATCTTTTCTGCCTCAAGTTTTGAGAAGGTATAAACTCCTCGCCTCTTCGGGTTAGCCTCAAGAGCATCCTCTTCTCGAATCAGATGGCCAGCCGGAAGCCGGCTATAATCATAGACGCTTAAGGAACTGATATAGACCAGCTTCCGAACCCCCACTTGCTGAGCAAGACAAAGGACATTCCGGCTGCCATTAACTGTGGTTTCCAAAGCATCCTCAAGCCTTCCTCCGCTGGTGTCAGCCGCGGCATGGACAATCATCTCTACTCCCTGGATAGCGGCACGCAAGGAGTCCTCATCCCTCACGTCGCCAAAGAAAATCTCAAGGTCCAAATCGCCTAGCTTCTCGATCGGGGAGAGTTTTCTAACCAACGCCCGCACCAAATAACCCTCCCGAAGCAGCCGTCGAGCCAGATGGGTCCCCAAAAACCCAGAGGCGCCGGTAATAAGTACCCTGCTGGGGCGCTGAGACTGAGACAAGTAGGAGTGGCAAGAGGATGTAGCTGGGCTTTGGCGGGGGAAAATCGGCGAGAAACTCATTTTCCTGCTCCCGATCTGCTCCCAGACCTGATCAATCACTCTAGCTACTTGGAGACATTGCTCCTGGCTAACGGGCGGCTCCTCGCCCCGCTGGATACTTTGGTAGAAGCGGTGAATAAGGGTGCGCATCCCATGATATGATTTTAGCCTGCCGGTCAGAAATCGGGCAGTATTGATCAGGGTCCTGCTGGCAAGCTGCCAGCTCTGCTCCAAATTCAGCAGAGGCTTCCCAATCGCTTTGGGCAGCTTGCGGCTCGGCTGGGTATAATAGGTCATGGTATTGAAGTTTACCTGAACGAACATCTCGCTGCCGAACAGATTCAGGTAATGCAAAAAGGGCTTGGCATTGAAGGAAATGGCCAGGATACCCATTGCTTTGCTTCCGTCGCAGAGGATGCGCAACTCGTCAGGCTGCCCTTGCGGCAGGGTACCCAAAGAGCGGGATATAGCCTTTATTTCCCTGGGCAGGCCGGTATATTCAAGAAGAAGAGCAAGCGGATGAGTGATCAGATCATGAAGCACTCCCCCAGGGAGGGTATGAATCCAGGGGATTTGGTTAGCTTTCGGATAGCTTCTAACCGCGGCGATATCTGGATTCCACCCATAGTAGCTTTCTACATAAATAATTTCGCCAATATCTCCCCGCTCAACCATCTTTTTGACTTCAATCATGCAGGGGTCAAAGCAGTGATTGTGATCCACACAGAGGGAAACACCTCTCTCCTCAGCCACCTTGAACATGGTCTTGACCTGTTGATAATTTAATCCAGCAGGCTTTTCAACCAGGACATGGCATCCTGCCTCTATGCACTCTAGCACCAGCGGCAGATGGGTAGCCGGAGGGGTTAATACGTGGACTACCTTGGGTTTGCGAAAGAGGAAAAGCTCTGAAAGGTGCAGATAGGAGCAGTCAGGAATTTGGAACTGAGCGGCTTGCCTCCTGGCCCGCTCTCTCTCCGTATCCACCAGTCCGACAATGTTTGCTTCCGGATAATCGAGAGCAAACTGGATATGTTTAGTTGAAATCTCTCCACAACCCACAATAGCAATATCCATGCTGATCTCTCCCCTCCCTCTTGTGGTCGTTAAAAAAAGCTGCTCATGGGCAGCAAAACGCATTAAAGAAGCACTCCCCTGACAGCGCTTCTTTACCTTTTCAGTAAAAATTTAATGGTCTTTTCGCTAATAAAATGCGCAAGCTGCCTCGGCACAAGGTCCGCACCTACAATTGATAGCGTAACTTATCCGCTGTGCACTTGTGTTACGCACTTAGCGAAAGAACCGTTTAATTTTTCAGTAAAAAGTTGCTCTCAAACCTACCTTATCGACATAACCGCTAAAGATCAGCCAGTCGATTCCGCAAAAGGGAAAAGCCGAAAAAGAGGAAAGACAGAAATAAAGACAGAAATGATGGAAGAAGCAAAAATGGTTAAGAGGTCTTCTGGCTAACAAAATTGCGCAATTCGGGCGGCCAACCAGATGGTTAGCCGCCCTACAGACCTGCAATTGATTGTCTAATTATTTGATTGCCTAATTGATCTACTCTCGCACTTGGCGGGAAAACCACTAAATTAACACTAAATTATGTCGGAGTGATGATAACTACACTTTTGCAGAAATCTTTTCATGCCTTGAAATTCTTGAAAGTTATCTTTCATATATACCAATATACCAAACCCAGTAAAATCGAGGGCCCAGTAAAATCAAAGCCTTGGAGAAAAAGCGCAAAAGTGCAAGAAAAAGTGCAAAAGTATAAATGACAACGATCAGTGCTGATAACGATAAATAGTGGAACCAAACCATCTGGTTATCCACACCGCGGAAGGAAAGACCACAGCCGCGACAGCAGCAGGCTCTAAGGCCGCAGATTGCGCTCCCCCGCCCGAGGGCTCAGTCTCGACAATGGTAATTGCCGGAGCTGCCTGCGGCGGCTGCCCAGCAGCTTCTGATTCTGGCTGTATGGCTGAATCCGTGGCAGCCATTTCAGTCTCCATACTGCTGCCGCCGCCAAGAAAATATGGCTTGCTGAGCTCCCCGCGGTTATTAGTCACCCAAAGGTAGTAGGGCCCCTCCCCTAGCCCCCGCAAATCAGTCCGAAATTTGATCTCATCATCCTTCATCCAAATCAGCTTCTGAGTAACCCTTTTGGCTGACTGATAGTCCGGTTGATTGCCGATTTCCACTATCGTAGCCGGACCGATTCGCCGCTTGGCACTCATGGCAAAGCCGTCAAACCAGATGCTTTGATCTACCGGCAATTGCTCTTTGGTCCAGTTCTGGCAATTGATCGTCCCAAGCTCCAAGGGACCAAAACGCAGGCTGCCATTCGGCTCTCGATAACTGTCCATCCAGGGAGAGGTCAACAGGTTGCCGTACTCATCATAAATCTTGCACTCTTTCCCATCCAGCCAAAACTTCAACTCAAGGCCGCCTCCCACCTTTCTAACCATCAGCTCGATGCAATACCACTGATCTAGCTCCATACGCTTCCCCAGGTGGACAAACAGACGTGTCCCCCCCTGGATATCATACATGCAGGGGCCCATCCCTTCGGGAATATCATCCCACATACAGGCGTTCATATTAAAAAGGTTATGAACATAAAACTGTTTGAAGCTGTTATTGGTCCATTTAAAGACAGGACCGCTATAGCGGACATAGTAGCGATAAAAATACTGATCTGAATCAGGGGCAGACCACCAGGTCAGGGGGTGAAAGATCCCCTTGCCTGGGTCTTCTTTCGGATGCTCCCAGTCTTGGGTGGTATAATGGAGGCGATTGCGATAACTCTGGTTGCCCAAAATAGATATGCTGGAATCAAAGATCACCTCTTGGTCCCGGCGCTCTGCTGTCTCAGCCCAACATTCCCAGTTATCACGAAGCCAGCAGTTGCCGCTTCTGACCCAGCCAGTGGTATCTTCAAAACTGCCCTGGCTTTCGCTCCAGTGAATCCAGTGGCTGGTTTCCTGCTCAAGTAAGCCTATCCCGTGCAGGTTTGCAATTTGGCCGCTTTGCAGCACAGCGGCCTGCTTACTTCCCGCGCAGCCAGCCTCCTCGGCAGGCGCTGAGACATGACTGAAGGAGATCTCCAATATCTGTGGCTCTCCTGCGGCTGATAGAGGGATCATGAGCCCGACTATAGCACCGAATACAGAAAAAAAGACAGATTGGAGAACGCGACGGCGGCGAGGACATCTTACTTGGGAAGTTATGGGTGAGGGGGTAAAGCGCATTGTTCGGGACATACGGTATACACCTCCTGGATACTAAAAAGAGACTCTGGATGAGGTAGATATGCTTTTCCCGATGGAGTAAAAAATTGGAAATGCAAGAAACAAAATGGAAGCACATCTTATGTAAAATAAGTCCCGATAATACGCTATTTAACTTACATTGTCAAGAGGCTAGATCATCTTTACATATAAGTATATGATTTTTAATATATTAATACTCTATATCAATACTCTCGATTACTTATCAATACTCTCGATTACTGGCTAAAGAGCATCTGCCGATAGAGCTCCTCATACCGCTCTACCATAGCTCTAAGATGATACCGCTCCACCACTACCTTGCGGGCACACTCACCAAACCGGCGAGCCATTAGCGGATGATCCAACAGGGTTTGAATACTATAAACAAAAGCGCTTACATCGTGCGGCGAAGCCAGAAAACCGCATCGGCCCGTTTGAACAATTTCCTGATTTCCCCCCACACATGAGGCCACAACTGGCCGAGCACAGCTCATAGCCTCGAGCAGGGAGAGCGAGGTCCCCTCACTCCAAGAAGGGAGTACAAAAACATCCATCAAACAAAGCAGATCTCGGATATCAAACCGCTCTCCGAGTAGTCGGCAGGCTGCGGAAAGCCCGCTTTTGTTTATAATCTCCTCAAGGCTCCTCCGCTGCGGCCCCTCGCCCACGATCAGCAATTTCGCCTTTGGATGCCTGCTCAGAATCTGCTTGAAGGCATGAAGCAGGAGTGGATAGTTTTTCACCTGACTAAGTCGGCCAACGCTGCCGATGACTTTCTGCTCTGGCTCAATTTCCAGCTCTCTCATCAGCTTCTCTGATTTTGGCTGTGGGGCAAAGTAGTCGGTATCAATTCCATTTTCAATAACCAGCACTTTCTCATCCGGCCAGCGGAAAACCCTCTGAAGATACTCTTTCAAAAGCGGCGATACAGCCACGATTTTTCTAGTCTGCCGGCCGTATAGGCGCTCTAGCTCGATCATCCATCGCCGATCAGGAAAGGGGCGTCCATGCTCGGTATGAATCTGTGGGATTCGCAAATAGCGGCTAAGCAGGGCAGCCGTGGGGCCACAGCCGCTGTGGCTGTGGATAATGTCTGCTTTCTCCCTTTGAATGAGGCGAAGCAGGGAATAGGGGTAAATCAGGGAGGCCCCTCGGATCATCGGATCAGCCAGGATGACTTTGGCTCCAGCCTGCTCGGCCAGATGAGCCAGCGGGCCGCGAGAGCAGAGGCAGACTACAAGTAGCCTGAAAGATTGCTGATTGATCCTTTGGATTAGTCGGGTAATGAGGGTTTCAGCTCCTCCAGTTTCTAGACTCAAGGTTAGGTGGACGATGTTGATGGGATGATGAGAGGCTTTGGGGAGCATTTTTTCTCCTTGAGTTTGTAGAATATTTTTTCTCCTTAAGAGGTCTTTTTGCTAACAAAGCGCGCAATTTGGGCGACCACAGGGGGCCAATCCCTAGAGGTAGGTGGGGTGCCAAAAGCTTTATCCCTCCCCCTTGCGAAGGAGAGGGCCACCCCAGACGTAGGGGTGGGGTTACCACCATCACCAGTGTCCTAGGCGCATGAACCAGCCACCCCCAGACGTAGGGGTGGGGTTGCCAGCCATCCACCGGCAGCACCTAACCCGCCGGCCCGCGGGCCGCCCTCTAGACGTAGGGTGGATTTAAAACCCGCCCCTGCCTTGTGTTACGCACTTGGCGAGAAAACCAATTAAGTGGTTTACCGATATTCCATATGCCAGATCTGAAACAGCAGCAGGGCAAAGATTAGCTTATCGTGGGTTTGTCTGCGAGAGAAGTGCTCATCGAGGATCATTTGAACTGCCCTAGGATCAAAAAATCCTAACTGCCGGAGACGTTCCTGGCTCAGCAGCTCGCAGATGTAAGGTCTTAGATCGTGCCGAAGCCAATGGGCCAGCGGGCCGACAAATCCCTGCTTTTTGTGCCTTAGCACAGCCTGGGGCAAGAGATTAGCGGCGCATTTTTTCAGCAGATACTTTTTTTGAAAAAATTTAAGCTTCATCTCGGCTGGGATGCGAAAACAAAATTCTAGCAGCTTATGATCGAGAAATGGGACCCGAACCTCCAGGGAATGAGCCATACTGATGCGGTCGGTAAGGGCCAGGATGTCATCTGGCAGATAGGTATGGATATCTTGATAGAAAACCCGATTCAAAGAGGAAATATTTGTTGGCCGGATAAAACATGATTCAAGCTGTTTTTCGATCCGAAAAGGGTCGATCTTTGGCCGAATATCAGGATGATATAACTGATAGCGCTGCCAGGTGGGCAGGAGAGAGATAAATTCTAGATAGCGGGATGAGGCTGAAAGATGTGAGCCACGGACAAATCTTTTAAGATGGTTTATGGCTAGGCTGCCGTCTGATCGCTCAGGGAGGCTCATAACCAGAGGATGAATAACCCTTTGGCGCGTCCAGCGGGGAAGATGATCGTACCAGTCTGCAAGATGAAATCCGAGGTATCTTTCATATCCGGCAAACAGCTCATCACCGCCTAGCCCTGACAGAATAACCGTAACTTGCCGCTTAGCCATCTCAGACACCGTGTAGGAAGGAATAACTGAATCATCAGCCAAAGGCTCATCAAGGGTCTGGACCACCCGATGGAGAAGATCCACGGCCTGTGGGCTGACCTCCTCTTCATAGTGGCAGGCTCCGTACTGTTTGGCTACTAGCCGAGCATAAGGGCGCTCATCGTCAAATCCTCCTCCTGCCGCGCTAAAGCCGATAGTGAAAGTCTGAACGGGAGAGGAGAGATTCTTGGCCATAAGAGCCACCACACATCCCGAATCTATCCCTCCACTTAAGAAAGCCCCCAGAGGGACCTCGCTCATGAGGTGAATGCGGACCGACTCTTCGAGTAGCCTCATTGATTCTTCGAGAAAGTATGATTCTGTTTTGGTGTAATCTGGCTCAATGACAAGAGTCCAATAGGATTTTAATTCTACCCCTTGTGGCCTGATTATCATCAGGTGGCCAGGCAGCAATTTATGAATCCCGCTGAAAATGGTCAATGGGGCCGGAATATAGGACAGGGTGAGGTAAGCATCAAGAGCCTCAAGATCGACTTCCTGCCGAATTCCCCTGATCTTTAGCAAGCACTTGAGCTCAGAGCCAAATATAATTCCTGCTCTAGTTATAGTATAGAAGAGAGGCTTTATCCCAACTCGGTCGCGGGCCAGCAGCAGCTTCTGGCTTCGGCTATCCCAGAGGGCAAAGGCGAACATGCCCCGAAGGTAGGTAGGCATCAGCTCGCCGTAGTCCTCATAGAGATGGACGAGAACTTCGGTGTCGCTGCTGGTCGAAAACCGATGCCCTTTCTGCTCAAGGCTCTGTCTGAGCTCCAGGTAATTGTAGATCTCGCCATTGTAGACTACCCTGATTGTTTGGTCTTCATTGGCTATCGGTTGATGGCCGCATCTTCGGTCGATAATGCTCAGCCGCCGTGAGCCAAACCCAAGGTTCTTTTTTAGGTAAAAACCCTCATCATCAGGCCCTCGATGAGCAATCGCATCACCCATGAGTTTCAAATCTGAAAATTCAACCTCAAGCTCTGGCTGAGAAAAATTATAGATACCGAAAATTCCACACATCTTGCCTCTTGTCTCCATTACCCAGATGTTCCCCATATTTAAAATTAGGAGGAGTAGATAAGCCGCAGGGTAAGGGTATTGAGGTAAAAGACAATAGTATCCCCTTTGTCTCCCTGGAGCTATTTAACCTTA
>JAILZY010000095.1 GCA_023512255.1 bacterium
TACTATTATCTTTTACCTCAATACCCTTACCCTGCGGCTTATCTCCTCCTCCTAATTTAAACATGGGGAACATCTGGTGTTATGCTGTTGTAATAGAGAAAATATTGTGCTATCATTAACACGGCCTAATTTTTATTATTAATAGCCTGTTATTTATTATTATCGGTAGATATTTGATCATCGTTAGATAATCATTAGATATTTGCTCGTGGAGGCAAGATTTTGAATAATTCATTTTATAAAAATTTAGCCTTATGGCTGGTCATGGGACTGGTCCTGATCCTACTCTTCAATCTCTTTAATGCTCCAAGATCGCAGGTTAAAAAAGTCATTTTCAGCGATTTCCTGGAGGAAGTCCAAAAGGGGAATGTAGCTGAAGTGACCATCAAAGGGAATGATATTCAGGGGACCTATCAGGATAATACCCGATTCAAAACCTTCTCCCCGAATGATCCAGACCTGATAAAGATTCTCCGGAGCAAGAATATTCGGATTGAAGCCAAGCCTGTGGATGAGAACTCCTGGTTCACTAATCTCTTTATCTCCTGGTTCCCCCTGATTCTGATCATTGCTATTTGGATCTACCTTATGCGGCAGATGCAGGGAGGCGGGGCCAAAGCGCTTTCCTTTGGCAAGAGCAAAGCCAAGATGCTCTCCAACCCGAAGCAGAAGGTTACCTTCGAGAACGTGGCTGGCATTGATGAGGCCAAGGACGAGTTGCAGGAAATCATCGAATTTTTGCGTGATCCGCAGAAGTTTCAAAAACTTGGGGGAAAAATCCCCAAGGGAGTGCTGCTCATGGGACCTCCGGGGACTGGAAAGACCCTTCTGGCCAGAGCCATTGCTGGAGAAGCGAATGTGCCTTTCTTCAGCATCAGCGGCTCTGATTTTGTGGAAATGTTCGTTGGGGTCGGTGCCTCACGGGTGCGTGATTTGTTTGAGCAGGGGAAAAAGAATGCTCCTTGCATCATTTTCGTCGATGAGATTGATGCCGTAGGTCGCCACCGCGGGGCTGGTCTTGGTGGTGGGCATGATGAACGTGAGCAGACCCTCAATCAGCTCCTAGTCGAGCTTGATGGTTTCGAATCAAATGAAGGGGTCATTATTGTGGCCGCCACCAATAGACCCGATGTCCTTGATCCGGCTCTCCTGCGGCCCGGCAGGTTTGACCGTCAGGTAGTGGTCTCCCGCCCGGATATCAAGGGACGGGAGGGTATTTTGAAGGTCCATGTCAAAAATGTGCCTCTGGCTGATGATGTTGATCTGAAGGTCTTATCTCGTGGTACACCCGGCTTTTCTGGGGCTGATCTGGCTAACCTGGTCAACGAGGCTGCTCTTTTGGCTGCCAGAAAAGGTAAGGACAAAGTGAGCATGGAAGATTTTGAGGCTGCCAAGGACAAAGTCATGATGGGTAAGGAGCGAAAGAGCCTAATTATCAGCGATGAGGAAAGGAGAATCACCGCCTACCATGAATCCGGTCATGCTCTGGTGGCCATGATGCTGCCCGGAACAGACCCAATTCATAAGGTAACTATCATCCCGCGTGGTCGGGCCATGGGATTGACTCAGCAGTTGCCTATTGATGAAAAGCACAATTACTCGAAGGATTACCTGCTGAAAAACATCGCCATCCTGCTGGGCGGAAGGGCGGCTGAAGAGGTTGTCCTCAACAGCCTGAGCACAGGATCTGGCAATGATATCGAGCGAGCTACGGAGCTGGCCAGAAAGATGGTTTGCGAGTGGGGAATGAGCGAAAAACTAGGGCCCCTCTCTTTTGGCAAGAAGGAAGAGCAAATCTTTCTCGGTCGGGAATTTGCTCAGCATCGGGATTACAGTGAGGATACCGCCATCTTGATCGATCAGGAAATCAAGAGAATTGTGAACGAAAATTATAACCTGGCTAAGACGATTCTGACCACCCATCTGGATCGGCTAAATACCTTAGCTATGGCCCTCCTGGAGCGGGAAGTTCTGGATGGGGCGGAAATCGAGGCTCTGGTCAAAGGAGAGCCCTTGGCATCGGTCAAGAAAGATGCTCCGGCGGCTAATCGGGAGCCCTTGCCGGTTGAGGCGGCGACAGCAACAGCAGCAGCCGCGGCTCAAAAATGAGTGGGACCTGCTTGTGCTTGTGAAGGGTCTTCCCCACTGGTGTGCAGTTCATATCCGCCCCTTGACTTTCCTCCCCTTGCCCTGAAAGAGCTCTTCTTACCTTAATACTCATACTTTTTGGCAATATTTTGGCAATATTTTGCACTTTTGGCCGCCTCCCTGCATAAGCAGTAATCAAGAAGGCTTGATATTGCTGGATTCTAAGTGGTTCTTTCGCTAACAAAGCTGCAATTTTGGCGACCACAGGTGGCCGTCCCTGTGATTGATTGGGTAATTGGATCTGCTCTCGCACTTGGCGAGGAAACCACTAAGTGGTCTTTTCGTTAACAAAGTGCGCAATTTAGGCAGACCCAAGGGCGCCCCTACAATTGATTGGGTAATTGATATCTACTGCGCACTTGTGTTACGCACTTAGCGAAGGAAGCACTAAGTTTTCGCTCAGAATGTGGCAGTGGAAAGTTTCGATATTCGCTCTTATTTATTAGCTACCATTGAGAGACATAACCCTAATAAGAGCTAAGCCCCTTCGGGGGTTTATGGTGTCTGATATATAAGAGCGTCGATATTTCAAGCAGTTGATAAAAAGTAACAATAATATAATAATTTTATGAGTAATTGAGTAATTGGGAGGGAAAAACCATCACCTATGGAAAAGAGAAAAGAATACTCTCTCCTCCTCCATGATCGGACCATTCGGCTCGGAGCTCGAACCTGCATCATGGGTATTCTGAATGTTACCCCTGATTCTTTTTCCGATGGGGGAAAATTCCTAGACCCTGACATGGCTATTCGCCGAGCCTGTCAGATGGTTGAGGAAGGTGCTGATATCATTGACCTTGGCGCGGAATCCACCCGGCCTGGCTCTCTGCCCATATCGGCTGAGGAGGAAATAAGGCGGCTTGCGCCGATCGTCTCTTGCCTTCGAAAGGAGATTAAAATTCCCCTGTCCATTGATACTTACAAGGCGGCGGTGGCTCAAGCCATGCTCGATGAGGGGGCTCATCTGATTAACGATATCAGCGGCCTGCGCTTCGATCCTCAAATGGCTGAAACTGTAGCTAGGTTTAAGGCCGCAGTGGTCCTGATGCACATTCAGGGAACGCCCCGCGATATGCAGCAAAACCCGCACTATCAGCATCTGATCCCTGAAATTACTGATTATCTCCGCGGCAGCATTGACCTGGCCCTTCGTGCCGGCATACTACCTGAGCAGATTATCGTAGACCCAGGGCTTGGCTTTGGGAAAACCCTTTCCCATAACCTTGAGATTATTCGACGGCTTGATGAGTTTAGGTGTCTGGATAAACCTATTCTGATTGGCCCATCCCGCAAATCCTTTATCGGCAAGGTCTTGGACCTTCCGGTAGACGAGCGGCTTGAGGGAACCGCAGCTGCTGTGGCCGCCGCCATTATGATGGGCGCCCATCTGGTCCGAGTCCATGACGTCAAGGCTATGGTCAGAGTGGCCAGGATAATGGACGCGATCCTTGATCCGCAGCAGGTCGCAGGCTAAAGCCTAGAGCAAGGTTGCGGGTAAAGTTCAGGGGGAAGGTACGGGCAAAGAGCTTAGTAGGCTATGGTGTAGGGCTAAAGCTTAGGGCGAAGGGGTAGGCTAAAGTAAAGCCAGCAAGCAGGTTGCAGGCTGAAAGCTCAGCAGGGTATGCAGGGGGAGGTTGCAGGCTGTGAAAAGCTCCTGGGTGGAAAAGTGTATGGTAAGGGGAGAGGGGAGGTTTGGCTGGCCACGAGAGAGTTCTTTTCTCAGACGACAAATTTTTTCCTGTTAAGAGAGCAAAAAAGAAAAATAAGCAGAATGAAGGAGAAACAGTGCATGACCAGATTAGGAGTTAATATCGACCATGTAGCCAATATCCGTGAGGCAAGAAAAACGATCCAGCCTGACCCGATTGCCGCGGCCGTGATCGTGGAGCTGGCCGGTGCAGATGGTATTACCGTTCATCTTCGGCAGGATCGGCGGCATATCCAGGATCGGGACCTTAGGCTACTGCGGGAAATCGTCCAGACTCGGCTCAACCTTGAGATGTGCGCTGAGCCCGAGATGATCGATATTGCCTTGGCTGTCAAGCCTGATATGGTTACCCTGGTGCCGGAGAAACCAAACGAAGTAACTACTGAGGGGGGGTTAGATATTGATCGACAGAAAGACATTTTGGCTCAGCGGGTTAAAACCCTTCAGGAAGCAGGTATTCCGGTTAGTATATTCATTGATCCTGACCTGACACAGGTAAAACTGGCCCGCAAGATCGAGGCTAACTATGTTGAGCTCCATACCGGCCTTTATGCCGCAGCCAAGGCCCCAGCCCATCAGCAAGAGGAGCTTGAGCGTATCCGGCAGGCAGCCAAGCTGGCCAGGAAGCTGAACCTGGGAGTCAATGCTGGCCATGATCTGACCTACCGGAATGTTGTCCCTATTGTAGCTATCGAGGAGATCGAAGAGCTCAATATCGGACACAACATCGTGGCTCGGGCTGTTTTTGTTGGTCTGGAGCAGGCAGTCAGGGAGATGCTCGCCCTGATCCGACGATAGCTCACGACGATAGCTCAAAGAAGGGGGACGTCAGGGAGTGAGCGCACGAGGCAAGACAAGAGGGCTTAAGATGGGCGGGGCTCAGGGCTGAAGATTGGCGCATCTTTATGTGTCTATTATTATATCTATTATTCTGTCTATTATTCTGTGTTTTCAATCTCTAAAATTTTAGCAAAACTGACCAAACGCTCCACCAATTGTTTGGTTGGTGGCTGCCCTAATAATGTTGTTAAAAATCGGAGTACAGTGGTAAGGACTATCTTGACATTATTAGCAAAAGCAGCTGGATATCTCTCAAAGTAAGGCCAGTAAATATCTAATGCTTCTTCTGCTGAGGCTAGAGCCTTCTTATGCTGGCCCAATTCGCTCTGAAAAGCGCTCAGGTTGTTTAGGCTCATGGCTAGGTAAGGTCAAACATCAAGATAAGATTTTGAGGCACTGGGATTGATGGACATATTCTTCTTTTTTGATAATAATCCATCACCTTGTCAATAACATTGGTGTGTTTGGGGGAGAGGGTATCGCCGCCTGAGATAGTGCCAAAGTCTTGTCCGGCCCTCTCGCTGGAGATGTCTGGCCCTCTCACTGGAGAGAGAAGAGGGCCAGATAGCTTGTGTTTATGAGGTATTATTAGAGCCTAAACTAGGCGTACAGAATAGAAAGAAATGGTTACATCTGGTCAAAAATTTTAACTCGATTACTGCCTGAATCTATAATCAGAAGCCTTTTATTAGAATCCTGGACTATTGCCTGGGGTGTGTCCAGGGCAGCTTCTCTGGAGGATGGATCGCCGATTTTTTGTATGAATTCGCCCTCGGTATTGAATTTGTAAATCGCACCTTTCCCTTGATCCACAATATACAGAAAACCATCGGAATCGAAATAGAGGCGAGCTGGTTTGGTTATGGGGAATTCTTTTTGCTGGAAGACTACATCAAGGGTTTTCAGGAATCTTCCGTTGGTGTCGATCTTGTGCAGCACAAAGCCTTTGCGGGTTTGATCTAGGACATATAGATACCCAAAGCCGGTCGGGTCATAGGCAATCCGTGAGGGAGCCATAAAGCATTCCCGGCAGGAGCCGTAGCTTCCGAATTCCTTCAAAAATTTCCCTTCACGGTCAAATTTCTGTATTCGGCTGTTTCCTGAATCGACTACATACAGACTCTCATTATCGCCGATAGCAATGTCGGTTGGGGTTTGAAATTTCCCTTCGCCAGAGCCTAGGGCGCCGAAAACCGTAAACGTGGGCTGGCTGGAAGATTTATCCTGACTGATCTTTTGAATACGATTATTATTCGTATCAACCACATAGATATTATCATACTTGTCGATAGCAATGGCTGAGGGAGAATCGAATTCACCGGGGTTTGTGCCACGCTTTCCCCACTCACAGATAAATTCACCATCCTTGCTGAATTTCTGAATGAGGTTATTCCCCTGATCTACGATGTAGATATTGTCACGGCTATCTACAGCTATAGCTACTGGGTGATCGAAAGAGCCTCTTCCTAGGCCAGAGCTGCCAAAGGATGATTCATAACTGTAGTGATGATACCCCAGCCTTTTTTTCGTCCCCCCTGTCTCAGGAGACGAGGGCTGAGGAGAAGAAGAATCCTTTTTTAGCGGCCAAGCCGAATCTGGCGGAGAAGAAGGTGAAGACAAGGCCCCTTTTTCACCAGGTGCAGGTTCTGCAGGTGCGGTCGGAGGCGGCATGGGGCTGCTTTCTTTTGGCGGCAAGGGCTCGCTCTCATTGCTAGCAGCAGGCGAAGCCGGCGGGGTTTTCTCAGCCGGCGGGGTTTTTTCATTGCTGGCAGCAGGCGAAGCCGGCGGGGTTTTTTCAGCAGCGGCAGGCAGAGCCTCTTTTTCGGCACCAGCGGCAGCCGCAGAGTCTTTTTCAGGAGGCGGGTTAAGCTGCTGCTGCTCATCAGGTACGGCTGCGGGGGCGGCTGGAGCTGAAGGCGCTGCTTGGGCTGCGGACGCAAGGTTTTTCTCATTAGCAGCTTTCGCCCCCGCCTGCGGCCTGGCGGCTTTCGCCGCGAGCTTGATGCTCACCGTCTGCCCTCCTCCATGATCAGATGCCGCCTGCTGGGGCTTAGCGGCTTTTTGAGCGTTAACCAGAAAAGGCAGCAAACAGATGATACAGAAAATCCCTAGGCAGAATTTTATCCGTTGAGGCCTATTTTTGAATGTTTTTAATATTATGATTTTGAATCTTTTAGATAGAACCCTACTCATGGTAGTATTATCGCCTCTTTTCAACAGAATCTTCTACTGTAGTTACAACCTTCTCTTTGGAGCTTTCCTGGGGATGCTGAGCTTTCCAGGCTGAGATCAATTTGCTGCTCTTTTGAATCTGCTGCTTGAGAGAGGAAATTATTTCCTGGCATACCGCCTTGCTGAGCTGTGAGGTGTTAGGACCGTTGGTGAAGCCAAAAATCCTGCCCATTGATTTATCGCCGCTTTTATAAGAATTACCTGTCCAGAGAATATTGCCGGTATCGACATCGATCATCCGGACACTTAAGCCAACCTGAGCGGCACTCTCTTTGCTTTTCCCATAGTCATAATCGGTTACCGTACCTAGGATCAGATATTTTACTCCCAGCCTGTCTCCTAAGGCTTTGATCGTCTCTTTGTCCAGAGAGTCTGGTTTGCGGATACGCATTCCGCCTAGGGCGGCATTGGCCTGAATCGGATCGACAATATCTTCAAAAATGCCGGCTGAAAATAGCTCGGTGAGAAATATTTCCATTACTTTCAGGTGATTGACATCCTGCTCCTTACCGGTGCTTATGTTATCAAAGGGTAGGACACAAACCTTCTTGGTCGGATTCCAGGGTGAATATAAGATGGTAGCGGAGCTGATAGCCGGTTTTGAAAAGACAGCCGTTTTTTCATGCTTGGAACAGCCAGCGGACATAAGGAGCAATATTCCGCTTAAGGCGAATATGTAGACTAAGCGAAGTTTTGGATTGGTGAGGTGGTTCATGAGTTTTTCCTCCTTACAGCAGGTTAAAATTCAATCATACTTCAATCATACATAAAAAGTTATCATCATAAAAAGAAAAGATAAAAAGTTGCCCAAAAAAGATAAAAAGTTACCCAATCATCATGACGATCTTATTTATCTTAAATAATAGGCCTGCACTCGATTAATACTTGATTATACTTGATTAATAATAGATTAATAATAGGCCCGCACTTGCAGCTCAATTCTATGTTCTTTATCATTATCTAGTGAATAGGTTTTCGTATACTTGTAATTGGTGGTGAAATCATAATTCCTGAACTTATAGGTGAGTTTTGATTCCGCTGTTTCCGTATCACCTTCACTTTCTGGTTTGTGCTTGCGATCATCATACTTGAAGCTTGAGCTCCAAGTAAAGGGATCAAATCGCCAGTCATAGTTGAAGGCATATGAGGTGTCCACCTCATCCCTGGTCAAATATCCATTGTCGATCGTTCGCTTATCTTGTCGCATAATCTGGGTGGAAAGGGTGAGGTTTTGAGTAGGAGTAAACCTGAGGTCAAGTTTGCTATCGTCATTGTTTTCTTCGTTCTGCTGACTGCCTGGCTTCTCTGTGATCCATTTTCTACTCAGGGAATGGGAGAGGTCAGCTTTAAGTCGTGGAGAGAGAAGTAATCCGTAGGCAATGACTGTTTTGAACTCACGGGTAATTTTATCTCGTGGGAGTAGGGGATTTTCCTCTCGGAAGTTTTCCTCGTGAGAGATAGTGTACTCAGGAGTCAAATCGAGATTGGCCAGTGGAGTCAACTGAAGTCTCCATCGGTACTGCTCCTCCTGAAAGCTGTCTTGGCCTTGTTCTTTCTCCCTTACCAGCTTGAGGTCAAAGGTGTTTCTCGCTTTAAGTAATTGAGGCAGGTCTGCCCTCCAGGAGGCTTCAGCAGTCTGAGTATCCTCTTTTCTATCCTGACTGTTATCGGTGAAATGATCGACATCTCTGGATTCAATTTTCACCTTTCCCGAAAGATTAAGCCACTTTTGAGGATCGGCCTGGATTTCAGCATCATAGCTATTGATTACTTCACTTTCCCTTTCATCTTTATTTTCCTCAGATCGGTATTTGCCGAAGACTCTGATAAAAGAAGAGACTACCTGTGAGATATCCATCCTGAAGATATCTGCCTGCTCACCCTGATTTCTCTTCCCTTCCTCGGTCTGTTTATTATCCGTATGCTCATTTTCATAATAAGCACTTAAGGTTGTAGCTGAGGTAAGCTTATAGGTAAGCTTGGTGATCGCGGTCTGAATGATCCGATCATTGGCCCATGTCCATTTGCTGCTGGAATTAGTATTGGGGTCCTGCTCGTTTTTTTCACCTTCTTTTTCTACCTTGTAGTCGAGGTCAAATCTAAGTTTATTGGCTAGGAGAAAATGTTTTAAAGTGAGCTGGCCAAAGAGGTTTCCTTCCTTTATGTCATGCCCTCTGGCTCCTGTTCTTTTATTCGTTCGATAATCGGTTACTTCGCCTTCATAGCCAAATCGGAGCTTGAAAAAATCTCGGAGGCTATAGATAGAGCTGAGGGAAATATGGTGAAGGTACGTTTCAGGATCTCCAGATTTGGCCTCACCGGAGAAATCATATTTTATATTAAGTTCAGGGAGGGACTCAGGTTGCAGTTTGAAATCAACGAATCCTTCGTTCTGCAGAAGCTTGAAGCTGGTTTTCTGCTCAGACTCTTTGTATCCTGCCCCAAAATCGTAAAGTCGAGACCTGAGCTGAAATTTTGCATAGGGCTCATTGAGGGTAGTGTCCGGCCTATCTGATGAGCCGTGACTGCACTCCCGCTCAAATCGGGCTTTGAGCTCGCCTTCCATCTTCGTTTCCTTAGAAAGAGAATTGCTATGCCTGATTTGATATTCTTGTCTGAAGTCATGGGTTGTTAGGCGAGGCTTGCCGACTTGGGTTTCGTCGGTTTTCTCATAGGATAAATCAATGCCGAAATTCCAGGCAGATAAAGAAGCTAAGGCTTTTTGAGCAGTAATACAGATTAAGAAACACATTCCGAAAATCAGGGCCTGTTTTTTCACTTGAGACGGTCCCCCACACTTCAAATTCAAATATTTTTCTTGCTGCTGTTTGTTGGGCCGGGGAGTTTCAGAAAAACAGCCAATAAGAGCTTGCTATTTATTTTATAAACATATTTATAATCGCATAACTATGAAGCCCTGGCAGGAGCCAACTTACCCCTAAATAGGTGAACAGCACGAATAAGAACCCAACAATTGACAGGATAGCGGTTCTTTTACCCTTCCATCCGGCGGCAAAACGGGCATGGAGAAAGGCGGCATATACAAACCAAGTAATTAGAGACCATGTTTCCTTCGGATCCCAACTCCAGTAAGTTCCCCAGGCATAATTTGCCCAAGCCGCGCCGGTAATGATGCCGATGGTCAAAAAAGGGAAGCCAATAACGATAGCTTTATAGGCCAGCTCATCGAGGAGTTCGGAAGGAGGCAGAGTCTTCAGTACGATCCCCTGTCCTATTCCTTTTTCCTCACAATGGACTCTAACTAAATACATAATACTGATCCCACAGGCTACAGCAAAGGCTGCATAGCCGAAAAAGCAGGTTACTACATGGGAAAGAAGCCAGTTACTCTGCAAGGCAGGCACCAGCGGCTCGATCTGATTCGAAAGCAGGGTAGTAACTGCAAGGAGGATAAAGGCAATGGGAGTTACAAAGACTCCAATTGCTTTCTGTTTGAATTTAAATTCCAAGATAAGATAGGTTAAGATAATGGCCCAGGAAAAAAAGACCATTGAAGAATATAGATTGGTGAAAGGAGGCTGGCCAATACCTTGTTGATAGGAAGCTGCTGTCCTTAAAGCTAGAGCAGTCGTATGGATAATTAAACCACTGAGCGTGGTCAGGGTAGCTAAGTGGCCAATTTTTTCACTTCTTATGACTAGGTAGGTTAGATAAACGAGAGTGGCAATAATGTAGATAATCATTGCCGCTCCGAAAAATTTCGAGCTGAGCCCAAGCATACCTTTCGCTTCCTCCTATTATGACACCTATTTTGTCCTATCGGCAAGATCGCTTTTCAAATTGGTAACAATCTGAGCGAATCTACCTTGAAAAGAGGGTTTATTTTTATTAGTGTTGCCAATAATCATAATCTCCTGGCCCGATCCTTTATCCGCAATGACTACCCAGAGACGCTCATGAGGGACCGAAAAGAGCACGATAATCCCGATGATCAGAATGATGCATCCGGTCCAGACCAGGGGCACGCCTGGGTCCCGCACTACCTGAAGGCCGGTGAATTTCTTCCCCGAATTGATAGAGGTTAAAGAGAAGCGGTAGTCTGTTTGCCCGCCATGTGGAAAATCGGGGAAGCGGTAAAAGACCCAGGTTTGCTGGGGCTGATCGTTTGCTGGTTTTATTTCAAGAAAAGCGGCTGGATTGTTCGGTACATTTGACCTGCTGTCGACCTGACCATTTTGATTCATGTAGAAGTCTGGAAAATATCTCAGTAGAGTAACCTGGGTCTGTTGGCCATTTTGGTCAGAAAAGCGGAATGATCCACCTTCCCAGACATCAAAACTGCCAATTGGCTCTCCTTGCCTAGTTTTTACGGTAATGGTCAAGCGGGGGATCTCACCAAAACTGGATTGATAGAAGTAGATTCCATGGTAATTTAGTGGGCTATTAACCTCGATCTCTTTGGCTAAGACCTCCCTCCCATGATCATGAATCGCCAACAGGCTTTTGTAATCTTTGGGCCGATTGGTAGGATTTCCGGTTGCATCCTGGTAATATATTACCTCAAACTTCTTACATTCGACCTCAAAATCAAGCTCCCGCATACCCTGTCCCCCTGACTGGAGCGTAATAAATTTTCCCTTTTCTCCCTCAAAAATATTGATAAAGCCTTTAAATCCCTTGGCTGCCCCAATGATTGCTCCGGCAAAGATAATAATAATGCTAAGATGAGTGATATGGAAAGCGAGACGGCCCAATTTGCCTCTTTCTGAGAAAAGGTACCATCCCACCCCCTCATCTTTTACTTTGTGATGACAGCCGAATCCACTATTTTTTAGAGCGGTGAGTACGACTTCAAGGGTTTGATCTACAGAGGGCAGGTTAGTGGAAATTTTTTCCTGAGGTCTCAGCGACTTAAGCTCATTATCGGTGATTTTCACCTTGGGTGATAAGATAAGCTTCAGATCCCGCGGCAGCCTCCGAAGTGAACAAACCAGCAGATTCAAGGCCAAGAGAGCCAATAGAGTTATGAACCACCATGAATGATAGAGGTCGAAAAAACCCAATATCTTGAGAATCTGATAAGTTGATTTACCGAACTGCTGAACATAAATAGCTGGATTTTGCTGCTGCTGAATTACGGTCCCGATAATTGAGGTTAGAGCTAAAATAATGAGTAGAGAGATGGTCAATTTTAAGGAACTAAAAAATCTTACCAATTTTTTTACCATGAATTCACCCAGTAAATTTCCCCTGTGTAAGTTAACATCTTGGACTATGTGTTATTTATCCCTGGATGCTTTGAAACCTGCCAATCTAGTGCGACTTTTCTGAGGCCAGAAATTTTTGGCTATCTCCAGGGCCCCCTTAAACCAGAGTTCTGCAACCCTTCTTAGCTCCCACCCTGAGGTGGGAACGGAAAACTTGCGCGCTTTCGCCCTCTCGGTCGATGTTCGGCTTCCACCCCTTGGGAGGAACGGGTTGCGGATACCAAAACGATGGCTGCCGCGGCATTCGGCTCCCACCCCTGGGGAGGAACGACAAGGATATATATGTCCATCTTGACGCAATAAGCATTCAGCTCTCATCCCGCTGGGGTGGAAATCATCGCAAGACGGTTGTTTCGTTTTTGAGGAATGAAAGCTAGTGTCTATTGATCAAATTTATATATAAAGTTTAGTAGATGATTTAAAATCAAAAATATACCATACACAAAATTGAATGTCAATCTTCAAGAGCGCCCCCCAGATGTTCCCCATATTTAAAATTAGGAGAAGTAGATAAGCTGCAGGGGAAGGGTATTGAGGTAAAAGACAAT
>JAILZY010000096.1 GCA_023512255.1 bacterium
CTTTCTTCTCTCTTTATTTTCTCTCCTCCCCTTTATATTTTCAACATTATTTTTTCAACATGGGGAACATCTGGAAAAAGCTATTTTTCCTTGACTTTCACCTTCTAATATTCTCTAATATTCTGTAATATTCTCTAATTATGGAAATGTTTTATATATCCCTATCAGAATCAGAGGGATACTTATGGTAAAGGCAAAAACAGAATCAAAAAACGACAATAGAACTATCTGAAGAGAAGTAATAACCAATGGTGCTAGTTGCTTTTCTTATAAAATCAAGGTCTTAGCAAAATAAAGGTTTATAAGTTTGTTTTACCTTTTTAGGCAATTTAGGACCAAGGCCGATCCTTAAAAAGCTCTTATTTTCTAACTGATTGACTTTATTGAGTTACAAACTAGCACCATTGGTTAATAATTGAAGATGACCGCAATAAGAAATGGATGAAGGAGAAAAAATCTTATGGAGTGTAAGTCAGAGATAAAGAAAAGGAAATTGGAACAATACGACCACAAAGGAAAGGAACGCCTTAATAATCCACCAGTGGGATTGGTTACTCCTGAGACGGATAAACCAGCTCCTAAAAAAACTTACCAGTATGACCCACATTTAGACCCTCAACTTGTGTGGGCGGGCAAAGCCGAGCATACTTCCTTTGAAGTGCCTGTTGTTTCACTTCACGTACATGAGCGGATTGATCCTCGTACCATTATTGGGGCGGTACGCAGAGGTGGGCAAAGGCGTGAGCAATTGCCTTTATTCTCTTCTCCTGAAGAAAACCCTCCACTAAGAGAAGCTATCGAGTTTTATAAGCATAAACATAATTGGAGCAACCGACTTATTGCCGGAGATTCGCTTCTGGTAATGAATTCTCTCCTGGAGAAGGAAGGAATGTCTGGCAAGGTGCAGATGATCTATATAGACCCGCCTTATGGGATTAAATACGGAAGCAATTTCCAGCCTTTTGTAAATAAGCGGGATGTTAAAGACGGCAAGGACGAGGATTTAACCTCTGAGCTAGAGATGATTAAAGCATTCCGGGATACTTGGGAATTAGGCATCCATTCATATCTTACTTATATGAGGGACAGGTTACTTCTGGCAAAGCAGCTGCTTCACGAGAGTGGAAGTATATTTGTCCAGATCAGTGATGATAATGTGCATCATGTGCGGGAGATTATGGATGAGGTGTTTGGAAGTAAGAATTTTGTATCTCTGATTCCTTTCAGAAAAAAAACCATGCCTCTTGGATCTTGCTATTTAGATAGTATGTTTGATTTTTTAGTATGGTATTCGAAAAATTTAAGCAATTTAAAATATAGACAACTTTATCAAATACTAGACATTCAAGGTGACTTCCATTGGAAATGGTACGAAGATAAATATGGACGGGTTTATGTAATGTCTTCTAAAGAAATAAATAATCACGATTTGTTACCGGAAAACATAAAATTGTTTCGTCTCGTTTCTATGAAGGCTCCTGGCTATTCTAAAGAAAATGATTTTGAGATCACATTGAATGGGAAAAAATACCCTCCACCTAAAGGAGGCTCGTGGATAACTGGGCCAGACGGAATGGAGCGGTTAAGGCAAGCAAATAGGCTGTTTATTGAAGGTAATACTGTTACTTATAAGCTTTATTTTAATGATTTCCCATTATCAAAAATAACTAATATTTGGTCTGATACTGTTGGTGCTTTTAATAAACTATATGTGGTACAAACAAATGAAATTGTAATCCAACGCTGCCTTCTCATGACCACTGATCCTGGCGATCTCGTTTTTGATCCTACCTGTGGCTCTGGGACAACTGCCTATGTTGCTGAGCAGTGGGGCCGAAGATGGATTACTTGCGATACATCACGAGTGGCACTGACTCTTGCCAAACAGCGGCTAATGACAGCAGTATTTGATTATTATACGCTGGCTCATCCTGAAGAAGGAGTCGGTGGCGGGTTTGTTTATAAGACCGTTCCTCACATCATACTCAAGTCAATAGCCAATAACGAACCACCGGCGCAGGAAATCCTTTATGATCAGCCGTTTATTGATAATTCCAAAGTACGGGTAACAGGGCCATTTACAGTTGAGGCGGTGCCGGCGCCGGCTGCCAAAAGTCTTGATGAATTGCAAACAGGGGCTGACTTATCCGCTAAAGCCTTGGCTTCGGCGGATGTTTCTATTGCCCGCTCTGGAGAAACGCTTCGTCAAGCAGAATGGCGTGACGCACTTCTAAATAGTGGTGTTCGCGGCAGGGGTGGGCAGTATATCAGATTCAGCAGAGTTGAGCCGATGTCAGGGACAAGATATATTCAGGCAGAGGCGGAGACAAAACCAGAAGATGAAAAAGCCCCCCAGCGTGTATTTATTGTTTTTGGTCCTGAACATGCGCCTATGGAACAGTGTCAGGTCGCTCTTGCCCTTGATGAAGCGCAGTCTTTGAGACCAAAAGCAGATATGATTTTATTTGCCGCATTTCAATTTGATCCGGAAGCGGCAAAGGATATTGATGAAGTCAACTGGCCCGGAGTTACATTATTGCGGGTTCAGATGAATGCAGATTTATTTACAGATGACCTTAAAAAGAAACGCACAAGTGCTGATAGTTTCTGGCTTTTAGGTCAGCCTGATGTGCGGCTTAAGAAAATAGAAGAAGGTGAACATAAAGGTAAATTTCAGGTAGAAGTTAAAGGATTTGATTATTATGATACTAAAACCGGCAATGTAATTTCAGGAAGCGATAAAAACATTGCCATGTGGATGCTTGACCCTGATTATGATGGCAGAAGTTTGCTTCCGCGTCAGGTATTTTTCCCTATGGCATCTGATACAGAGGGGTGGAGCAAGTTAGCCAAGAACCTGAAAGCAGAAATTGATTCTGAATTGATTGAGGCATATCGCGGGACTGTTTCTTTGCCTTTTTCCGCCGGTAAGTATAAGCGGTGCGCAGTTAAAATCATTGATGACCGAGGGACTGAAACTCTGCGGATAATAAAACTATAGGACAATTAATTTATGGATGCACTTAAAAAGATAGACAAATTAATCATAAATTCTCCGTATGAGGAGCCGAAAGAACATTGGTCATACGACCGCACTACTCGGACTTTCCATAAAGTAGAAGGCAGAAGACCAGCAGGATATGTTGTGGCCACTCCGGGCTCGCAGTCATTTGACGATCCTGGTATTTTTGTTGAGATTCCCCTGGTAAATGAGATCAGGAGGCGAGTTAAGATGTGGCGTGAAAATGGTTATCCTGGGATTACTGGTATTACAAAACGGCTCCTTGAACATTGGTATAACCTTGAGGAACGACAATATCGCAGATTCTTTTTCTGTCAACTTGAAGCCATTGAGACATTGATCTGGTTAATTGAAGCACCGGAATCCGAAAAAGTAGGCATTGAAATTCCTTCAGATGGCGGGGAATTCCAAAGGATTTGTTCAAAGATGGCTACTGGCTCAGGGAAGACGATTGTTATGGCCATGCTTATTGCCTGGCAGGTTTTAAACAAAGTTACCTATCCTAAAGATACAAGGTTCTCAAAAGATATTCTTGTTATTGTCCCTGGGCTTACGGTTAAAAATAGACTACAGGTCTTAAAACCGGATTCACCTGGCAATTACTATGACGAGTTTAACGTCATTCCTGTTGGACTAACGGAATTTTTAAGACAGGGTAAAATTATTGTTCATAACTGGCATGTGCTAAATTGGGATACTGAGGAAAAATTAAAGAGAAAAAAGTCCGTTGATAAACGTGGAGTAAAAAGCGATGAGGCGTATGTTAGGGAAGTGCTTGGGTGTATGGCGAGCAGTCATAATATAGTTGTTATAAATGACGAAGCGCACCATGCCTGACGGGTAAATGTAGCGGCTGAAGAGAAATATATCCGGCAGCGTGATTTAAAAGACAGTGCTGAGGAAGCTACAATTTGGGTTGGCGGACTTGACCGTATTCATAAGGCGCGGGGGATTTTAAGGTGTTTTGATTTTTCTGCCACTCCATTTGCTCCTTCGGGAAAAAAAAGCGAAGGAGAAGCGCTTTTTGGCTGGATAGTAAGCGATTTCGGGTTAAATGATGCGATTGAATCAGGACTTGTGAAAACGCCACGTGTTGTTATCAGGGACGATGCCTGTATAAATGCCAAAGATTATAAATCACGGTTGTATCATATTTATATGGACCCCGAAGTTAAAGATGATATTAATCGCAAGGCAGAATCTTCTGAACCTCTCCCCGACTTGATAAAAAACGCTTATTATCTTTTAGGGAGGGATTGGCTTGTTACAAAGGAAAAATGGGATGAGGTAAAAAAAGAAGTGCCGCCGGTTATGATAACAATAGCAAACAGAACAGAAACAGCAGCCCGGATTAAATTTGCTTTTGACCATAAGGAGATACTTATTCCAGAATTGTGTGATTCGGAAAGAATCCTTCAAATTGATTCTAAGGTTCTTGAGGAAGCCGAATCGCAGGTAGAGGAATTAGAAATAAAGACCTCAGAGCCAGACGATGAAAATAATAATAAAAATGGAACAAAAAAATTAAATAAACAACAGCAGGCAGAACTTTTACGCAAAATGGTTGATACTGTTGGCCAAAAAGGACAACCTGGAGAAAAAATACAGAATGTAATATCTGTAGGTATGCTCTCTGAAGGTTGGGATGCCAAAACCGTTACCCATATTATGGGTTTACGTGCTTTTACAAGCCAGCTTCTTTGTGAACAGGTTGTCGGACGTGGATTAAGAAGGACATCATACGAAGTTGGACCTGACGGATTATTTGAACCGGAGTATGTTAATATTTTTGGAGTGCCATTTACTTTCCTGCCACATGAAGGTGGTGATGATAATCCTCCTCCACCACCAAAACCAAAGACGCAGATTGAACCGGTAAAAGAAAAAGAGCGGTTCGCAATATCATGGCCGAATGTTATTCGTATAGACCATGTTTACCGGTCGTCTTTAAGTATTGATTTTGATAGGATTGATCCAATAGAACTTGACCCGTATGAGAGCATTACTTCTGCTGAAATGGCTCCAATTTTAGAAGGCAAACCTAACCGCTGTGTAGGCGAATTATCCGAGATTGAGCTTAAAGGAATAGCCGAAAGATATCGTATGCAGACAATTATTTTTGAGACAGCCAAAAGAATCTATAACAACGAAAAAGAAAAATGGCAAGGGATAAAAGAACATCTGTTCGGACAATTGGTTTGGATAGTATCTCAATTTATAGAAAGGGATAAGATTATAATAAAGAATGACTTATTCAGAAATGAGGAACTTCACAAGGTTGTTCTTATTCTTTTGAACATGAATAAGATTATTCATTATGTTTGGCAGGCAATAAAACTTGAAAATACTACCGAAATCAATCCTATTTTTGACACGGTAAAACCAATACGGTCAACCGAAGATATGAGGACGTGGTATACAAGCAAGCCTTGTGAATATACAGATAAATCACATATTAATTTCTGCGTCTATGATAGCACCTGGGAAGCTACTGAATCGTATATTCTTGATAAAAGTAAAGATGTTTACGCCTGGGTTAAAAATGACCACTTAGGATTTGAAATTATGTATAACTACCAAGGCGTGTTCAGAAAGTACCGGCCGGATTTCATTATAAAACTTACTAACGGCACTCAATTGATTCTGGAAACAAAAGGCAAAGACGACGACCAAAATAAAGTCAAACGTGATTTTCTTGATGAGTGGGTTCGTGCTATCAATGCACATGGTGGATTTGGCAAATGGGCATGGGCTGTTTCCAGACACCCAAGTGATTTGGAAGGAATATTGAGAAATATAAATAATGGTGAACTAAAAACGGTTATAGAAATGAATGAGTATGAAAAAGAATAATAATTTTATAGTGTATTTCAATATTGTGTTTAGTTTGCCATAAAAATATGTTTATTGATGTGAATTATCAATATTCATGCCAATCAAAACCTAAATTGAACGAGTATAATGTAATTCACGCAATTTATATGTCCTGAAAAATCAAACTTGGACTACTATATTCAATATAATTTCAAGGCAGAGATGCTCTCTTATCCCGCCCTATTGGTAAGTTAGATACGAAAGAATCATTCGACAACTAATTAACACAATTCTAACAATCTTTTTATTCTCTTCTAATGCTTAATTTATACACTAATAAACATAATAATATGTAATTAATAATATTTAATTAAGCATAAAAATTGGATAACTGGAATACGTTACAGCCAACAGCAAAAAATAAAGCGAGTTTGAGGGGTAATTAATGTTTGAGGGGTAATTAAAACCAATACAGCAGACTAAGGAGAGAAAACCTATGAACATCCCTTCACCCTATTTTCATTCACTGAATGGTCGTCTGCGGATCAAGATCACTCAGATTAAGAACTCTCCGCTCAGAGCATTGGAACTTGAAAGCAGCCTCCTGAAAATCCAAGGAATCAGACACACAAAGGCAAATCCGATTACTGGAAATCTCCTGATTCTATATGATCAGGGCCAGATCGGCCAAACTAAAATCATCGACGCCCTCAAGAGTCTGGGATACTTGAGAGGGAATGAAAACATTAAAACATGCCCGAAAGCCACACTCTCCACTCATCATCATGCATTAGCTGAAGAGCTGGCCGATCGGCTGATCAGGCACCTAGCCCACATCATCCTCAAGGCGGCCTTCCAGAGCCTGGTCAGCGATTTGATATGATCGACACTTCGATTATCATGTTATTGTGTGGCCGTGTATTAGGCGGGGTCCATGTTGTTGTAAATCATGGCCTTGCGAATCATAGCCTCATGGCTCGTTGAGCTCAATCCTTTCATGGCTCATTGGCCTCATGGCTCATTGGAGCTCAATCCTTATTGATAATTTCAAGATTATTGATAATTCAAGCAAATAGCTTTAGTCTAACCTTTTTAAATTCCCTGATGGTAGGCAAAATTTTATAATCCAAAGGCTCAATCAGTCGGCAAAGCTCTTCAACCGCCGACCCGGCTTGCTCCTTGCTCCGAGCATGAATCATGGTAAAAAGAGGATAGGCCCAGTCAGCGGCCAAAGCTCTTTGGTAGCAATGACTGACCAAGGGATTGTGAGCAGCTCGCTCTCCGGCCTCATCTATCCTTTCTCCTTCCACCTGCCAGGCAACCATCCAGTTTATGGTAAAGCCAGCCTGATGGTGCCGGAGAATAGCCGCGATTCTGCGGATAATGCCCTGCTCCTTCCAGCGTCTGACCCGGTCAATCAGACACTTCTCATCACTATATCCCCACTGCTCAGCAAAAACCTGCCAAGGTGCGGGAACAAGAGGCCAATCCTCCTGAAGAATCCGAATCAGGGCCTTTTCCTCCTCGGTGACAGAAAAGCTTTGGCCTTCAGGCAGACTGCTGCTGCCCGCCGCCGCCTTCTTTCCCTCCTGCTCCTCCTCAATCAGAGGCAGAATTAGGCTGATTTTATACGTTTTCACCACCGGCAGGCTTATCCATTTGGCTGCTTTTGAGGCTTTAGCCAGGCTTTCAATTTGAGCCAAAAGGCTCTCTTCGGGTGGAACAGCCAGGGTAAACCAGAGGTTGTACTCATGGTCCCGCTGGTAGTTATGGGTAACTCCAGGATGCTGGTTGACGATTGCGGCTGCCTCTTCTATTCGCTCAGGAGCCAGGCTGAAAGCAGCCAAGGTGCTCTGATATCCCAGAGAGCGGGTTGAAAATACGGCCCCAAGCCAGCGAATCAACCCTTGCTCTTTCCATGCTCTCAGACAGGCCAGGACCCTGTTCTCATCCATTTGAAATGCCCGGCCAAGATGATCAAAGGGCCGACTGACAAGCGGCACATCAGCCTGAATCTGCTGCAAAAGCTTTTGCTCTTCCAAAGATAGCCTAATATTCATGTTCATGCTCTGTTTTGCTCCTTCCCTATGTCTTTTATCATTTATCCTCTTTCATCATTTATCCCTTATATTATGCTACCTTTTTCCCATGAAAACTATCCATTTTACTTTTACTAACCACTACATAATTAACCACTATATAATTCCTACATAATCCATAATCTTCATTCCGCGGCTATCAATCCACTGCCCAAGATTTATATCCATTACACTATACCCCAAATTCAGCCATCTGGCCATGAGATTCTTTCGATCTGCTATGGCAAGCGATCATTTTATCCTGCCTGCTATGGCAAGGCGATCATTTATCCTGCTTTGCGGCTATTTATCAGCGGCTATTTATCAAAAGACGATTTTGTCCTGAGCTGACAAATTGGTCATTGAGAGAGAGACAATTTTGTCATTCGCTGATCTTTTATTTGATATTCTAAGAGGGGCTTTTGCTAATAAAATGCGCAACTTGGGCGGACATAAGGCTCGCCCCTTCCACAATTGATTAGGGATGATTGGATCTGCTCTAACAGTTGGCGGAGGAAACCTCTGAGGGTCTGCTAAAAGGATTCTTGGCTCTTATTCTTGGCTCTTATTGGCATATTATTAGCATAAGATTGAGATTAAAATAAAGCCTCCCAAGTAGATGCCAGGCGGGGAGTTTTGGCCCCGCCTGGAAATTTTTCATTTTATCTTTCCGCACTCATCAAATCGTCTCCATATTTTTCGTCACTCATTTTTCTCATGCCGATGGTTAACACAGCCCAAAATGTCTCTCCAAATGGGGAATTTCTGGCCTTCATTTTACCCCTTGAGTGTGGCCATGCTTTCATGGTATTCTCATACCTCTATGAGATCGTTTTATTAGATCATGAGATTGTTTGTTAGCGTGGGCTTATTTTTAGCGTGGGCTTATTTATTAAGATATTAAGGAGATGGTAAGAGGGAGATGCTCCGAATCGAGGATCTACAAGTTAAGATCGGCGACAGAAAAATTTTAGAACATATTGACCTTGAAATTCATCCTGGGGAAACCCATATCCTGTTTGGCCCAAATGGATCGGGTAAGACCTCGCTACTTATGACCATTATGGGCTATCCTCAGTACAGGATTACGGGTGGGAAGATCTTTTTCAAGGGAGAAGACATTACTAACATGCCGGTGAACGAGCGAGCTAGGCTCGGTATCGGCCTCTCCTACCAGAGGCCACCAACCATTCACGGGCTGAAGATCAGACAGATGGTTCAGATCTGCGGTCGGGGCAAAGAGGTTGATCCGCAAGAGCTGGCCAAGCAGGTGAATTTCAGCGAGTTTCTTGACCGAGAGGTCAATGCCGGCTTTTCAGGTGGTGAAATCAAGCGCTCTGAGCTTCTGCAACTTCTGGCTCAGGATCCTGACCTCTTACTATTTGATGAGCCGGAATCAGGCGTTGACCTTGAGAACATCTCCTTAATTGGCCGCACCATCAATCACCTGCTTCAGCGGGACATGAGAGCAGAGCCTGGCAAGAGCATGAGGGAGCTTCGCCAGGAGAGGAAGAAAATGGGACTGATCATTACCCATACGGGATTTATTCTCGACTATGTAACCGCTGACAAGGGGCAGGTTCTGTATGGTGGTGTTCTGACCTGTGCCAGCAACCCACGGGAGATTTTCAAGTGTATCAGTGAGGTTGGATACGAGGAGTGTGTCAGATGCGCGACTTAGATGACAAGGCCTTGCAGGCTAAGGATAAACGTGCCGAGTTTGGCCAGGACATTGATCTTGATGCCTTTCAGGCCGAGCCTGCTCCTAGTCCTAGCAGTGTCGAATATCAGGCAGGCTCATCCACCCTGTCAGCGGCAGACAAGGAGCGGATGATTCTATCTGGGATCGAGGTGAGCGGAGTAGGCCGAGCGGGCAGCTTTCTGCAAAAAAACAGCACAGTGCTTGAGGCTTTCTCCAGGCAGGATGGGCTTGAGGTGATGCCGATCAGGGAGGCACTGGAGCGCCATCCCTGGGTGCGGGATTACTATTGGAAACTGGCCTCGGTCGATGCTGACAAGTATACGGCCCAGGCTAGGCTCAAGCTGCACAACGGCTACATTATCAGGGCCTTGCCCGGCAGCAAGATCACCTATCCGGTCCAGGCCTGCATGTATTTGGATCAGGAAGGTGCAAGTCAGCACGTTCATAACCTGATTATCGCCGAGGAGGGCTCAGAGCTCCATATTATTGCTGGCTGTGCTACTGCCGCTCATGTACGCCGGGCTCTCCACATTGGCATTTCTGAGTTTTACGTCAAAAAGAGGGCCAAGCTGAGCTTCACCATGATCCACACTTGGGCCGAAGAGATCGTGGTGCGGCCAAGGTCGGTGGGGATAGTTGAAGAAGAGGGAATCTTTTTGAATAACTATATCTGCCTGATGCCGGTCAAATCTATCCAGACCTACCCAACCACTTATCTGGCCGGCAAAGGTGCTGTGGCCCGCTTCTCTAACCTGCTGGTAGGAAGCCCTGGCTCGGAAATGGATGTCGGCGGCCGTATCTTCCTCCAGGAAGCCAACACTAGGGCTGAGATCATCTCCCGGGCGATTACCAATGGTGGAACCATTATTTCCCGTGGAGCGCTGATCGGTGAGGTAGCCGGGGTAAAAGCACACCTTGAGTGCCGGGGACTTATCCTGAAGGGTGGAACCATGCACGCTATCCCTGAACTTGAGGGAAGGGCCGATGGGGTAGAGATGTCCCACGAGGCAGCAGTGGGCAAAATCGCCCAGGAAGAGATTCTCTACCTTATGTCTCGCGGCCTGAGCGAAGATGAGGCCACATCCACGATTGTTCGAGGTTTCCTGAACGTCGATATCCCTGATCTGCCGCCTCAACTGAAGGCGGAAATCGACCGGGCAGTAGGGCAAAGTGACCAGGAGATGATGTAAGAGAAAGGCAAAAGTAAAAGTAAAAGGCAAAGTAAAACAAAGGCAAAAGGCAACGCCACACCCCTGAAGCCGAAAGGGAGATCCACGTGGAGCAGAGGAATTTTTTGAGCATAGCCATGCCCCCACAAAAACGGCTAAGGAACTGACACCTTAGGCCAGAGAGTTTTGCGCGGTCGCAATCCAAACCCTTGCCAAACGAGAGAGCTCCCTTTGTGATAGAGGAATTTTAGGCTTCATCTCTATCTTGCCAGCCAGGGCTCTATTTTGCCAAAGCCAGGGCCGCAGAGCTTTCCTTGTGCTAGAGGAATTTTATGGTTCAGCCAGTCAATCCCTCATTAATCTCACAAGCTTTCCCTGTGCTATAGGACTAGAGGAATTTTAGCATGAGGAGATTGACTAATTTGCTCATAAAGAACTCCCCGTGGGGCAGATAAATTTTATTGTCTTCTTACCTCCTATTTTACCCTCCTGTTTTTCAGATTTTGAGCCATCATCCATCAAGATTTAATTTGAGCCATCCATCTTTAATTTGAGCCATCCATCAAGGACTTAATTTCAAGAATTTGATTTTTCAAAGAGTTAATTTCAAAGATTTACTTTTTGCGTAATTAAAGTCAGTCTTAATCGTCAGCTTAGGTTAAGGGTTTCTCTCCTTAGATAGCAAATTGGGTGATATATAACAACATCATACAACAAAACATCTTTCGTGTCGGGAGGTTTTTGAAATGTTTTTCAAAAAAGTGAGTTTTCTATATTTACTCATTATCAATGCCATATTCGGTTTGCTGCTCCTCTCCTCAGCAGCCTATGCGCAGAGAATTTTGCTAAGCTCACCATACTTGGCTGGGCGCCTGGTGCCAGAAGCCTACGCGGCGGGGACTTTGTCCTTGTTTCAAGCGATGTCTTATTATACAACAGGATTTTCTAATAGATTTGGTCCATATCTTGGAGTTACAGCGCCGTCCTATCCTTATCAAAACCCACTGGCTATGCCCTTATCCACTTATTACGTCTCTCCCCAATCCTTATCTTCAGCAGTCTATCCAGCCTATCAGGGCTATCCATCGGCCTATCAGGGGTATCCAACCTCATCATATCAGGGCTATCCATCGGATTATTTGAGATATTCAGCCTCTTATCAGAACTACCCAACACCCTACTGGGGCTATACATCGGCCTATCCAGGCTACTACCAGGGGTATACAACGGCTTATCAAGCCTCCCTACCTTACCAGGGGGGTGCTTACGCGGCCTCTGGTGGTTATATAGTCCCCAATGTTTATGCACCTTCTGGCTACACCTTTGGCTCTAGTGGCCACATTCCCTTTGTCTTTAGTCAAAATCCACCTCTATTGCCGGTTGTACAGCTCGCCGATGTAATGCTTGATCAGGACGACAATAAGAAACTGGTGAAAATCGACCGAGGAAAAACCTTGAGCATTATGCTGCCTTCAAAATATCTAGCCGACTATCGGTGGGAGCTTGATATTGTTTCTCTAAATACCGATGTGGCCAGGAAAAAAGGCTGGCAGCTTTTACCACCTGTCATTCCTACGTCCAAGGCTATTTGGTACGAGCAGTGGATCTTTGAGACTTTGAATGCAGGCACCACCACAATCAGTCTCAAATATCGACGCTACTGGGAGACGATATTTGCATCTACCAGATGTTCCCCATATTTAAAATTAGGAGAAGTAGATAAGCTGCAGGGGAAGGGTATTGAGGTAAAAGACAATA
>JAILZY010000097.1 GCA_023512255.1 bacterium
TAAATAGCTCCAGGGAGACAAAGGGGATACTATTGTCTTTTACCTCAATACCCTTACCCTGCGGCTTATCTCCTCCTAATTTAAACATGGGGAACATCTGGCAAAACCTGGCTATTTGCCTCGTATTCGCCAGGTTGGCCGGTTACTGAAAAATGAATATTAGTTGGCGATAAGCTCATCTTGATGCTAGATGCTGACTCTAGCTTCTCAAGAGAGGCACTGGGAGAGGCGCTAGGAGAGGCGCTGGTAGAAGCACCGGCTGACTCGGTAGTGTCTTTAGCCGCTGTTGGCGGATCAACTACCAGCCTCACATGGATAGGCGAGATAGCCTCACTGGCATCAGGCGAGTAAATATTTCCCTCATAGAGGCCTGGTTTTTCCTGCCCACTGGCCAGGTACCTAAATTGCAGGCTGGCTACCTCATACGGGGGAGGAGCGGCGGTTGTGCCTTTTCCCACCAGCCTTGGCAGGTCAAGGCTTTCAAAACCGTTGGTATAGGGGGTTTTGATCAGCAACTGCCGGGGCTCGATGTAGCCGCCTGGGCTGATAGTTTCGCCTGAGCTTACAGTGAGCGGGCTGGCCAGAAAGCTGAAGGCCCACTCACCCAGGCTTGATTCAACCACCACCCTGATCGAGCCAGCCGCATCAGTCGGGGCTGTCTGCCCGCTGATAAGGCCTGTCTGCCCGCTGATAATATGAAAGCTTATTAGATCACTTGAGGTGGTTACCTTGTCTAGGACAGCTTCTGCCTGCTGACCAGCAATTGACCATAGCAGAAGAGTCCCTAGCAGAAAAGCCCCTATCAAAGCCGTCAGAATCTTTCGGTTCATGAATTTCCTCCACGCTTAACCTTGTTGCTTAACCTTGTTCAAGGAGGCGTTTTTTAGGATTTTTGATTTTCCATAGATTGCGCTTGTCTTTTAATTCGTAGCTTGCACTCGTATTTTGAGACAAGAAATTCAACCTACAATTTGAGCTGGCAGGGGGAATACGCAGCTTATTCTATAGTTGGCGATCTCTGATGGCTGACTGTCGCATTCTATAAGGTCGAGAGGGCACTTTTAAGTGATCACTTTTTGAGTGATACTTATGCTTTCGCCAAAACAGCACAAGAACCTACTAAAAATTGCTAACAACACTATACTTTTATATTTTTTTGTTATTTTCCGTCTAAACTCATAATCCATGTTACTGGATCTATTGGATTTTCGCTTTCGCGGAAATAATAAAGAGTTATGAGATTTAAGCAGTTATAAAAAATACAAAAATATAGTAAAAAGTATAGCAATAGAGGACCACTTTTTTGGTGTGAAATCTTGATGTGAAATCTTGCGGGTCCTTATATAATTTTCTTTGAACTTTAAAATATTTTAGATTGATTCAGCGAGCCTTTTTGTTCCAGCCTTATAAAGAAGAAAGGCTCACCTTATAACCGGCTCAACTTCTGTAAAATTCTATAAAGGCTTCAGGCATTAAGAATTTACATTTAGTATTATATAACACTCATATAAAAAAATGCAAGTTTTATTTTCTCACCAAGTCAAAAATTTTCCAATCAGCAGTCTTTTACCCACTCGATTACCCTGGTATTCTCGAAATTATTATATTTTTCATTTAGTTAGTAAAAGTTAAAACTATGGCTGGGTTATTCAAGTTAAAAACTATGTAAAAACTATGGCCGGCTTATTCTCCAAAAACTCCTTGCTATATTCTCATAATCCTTGCTATATTCTCATAACATGGTATTATGTGTATCTTCAAAGAGCGTATAAGTGTGATGTACAATAGTAAAAGAAACATAAAAAAGAGAACATGAACCTAGAACTTGACTGCTGAAAGCAAGGGAAAAGATGCTAATATATAACACAAAATCAAATATATGCACAAAATTCAAGGTGGTGGGGTAGTCTAATGATTAATCATCAGTCTTTGTCGATCGGCATTTTCGCCGACCTAATCGGCTTGCAGAATCTTCCGAGTCGGGGATACATGCTGGGGCGGCTGCGAATGCTGATGGATAAGATCAATGCCACTTTTCGAGACACAATCAGAGTGGAGTTTATGATTATCACCGACACAGAATTTAAGGCTGCGGTTGATCGCCGCTTCCCGTTGCAGGATTTTTTGGCCTTGTACCATGAAGAATTTGGCAAGGACGTAGGAACTCATCTAGGAGTTGGCCTCGGAGTGCTTGGGGTTCCCCAGGAGAGAGAGCCTGGGGGGTGCTTCTATGAAGCCAGGGGAGCTATGGTTCAAGCTAGAGTGAGTGGAAAGTTTCTGGTTTTTCAGGGATTTGAGATGAATGAAGCCATCAATGCTCTCTTTCACTTCACTCATGAGATGACTGAGGCCATGACCGAGCGACAGCGCAAAATCATCGAGGTCTACCGCAAAAGCGGCGATATTGTCTCGGTAGCCAGTGAATTGTATCTCCCAAAGCAGGCTGTTTTCGATTCGATCAAAGCTGCCCGCTATGATATCTATAGCGCTGCCTGGCGTGGGTTAGATGAACTTTTGCGGTTTGATATCCAGATGCCCCTCTTGCAAGCTATGACTGAGGGACAGCAATGTCAATCGCCTATAGTACATCTCACTCAGAGTCAGCAGCAGCAGCAGCATCGCCCACCGGCACAGAAGTTGAAAAAAAGGTCCAGGCCACCGACGGGTCCTCGATCAAAAAAGCCCCGATCGAATAAAGCGCTCAGAGGGGAAAAAACCCGCTAATTGTGTTTTTATGCTCTAAAAGGTTTTTATGCTCTAAAAGCCTCTCGTTCCCTTCCTCGCAGCCAGATGTTTTTAATTTTTTCCACCTTCCTTTTGCCCTTATCCAATTCTCTAAAATGTACTCCAAATACCATTGTCTTCTTTAAAGCATAACGTTATACTTAAAGAGGAAGAAATAATTTGCTGATCGGATTAAAAAATCAAAGAGACGGATAGAAGTATGTATAGAAATAGGACGGATAGAAATAAAGGATAAGACGGATAGAAATAGGATAGAGATATAAATAGGATAAAAATATAAGATGAACCCAAAGCTCCTGAGGCCAGATTCGATATTTTTTTGTTTGCTGATTCTAATTCTAATTCTTGTTCTGATTCTGAGTGTGTCATCTGACTCTTTGGCCTGCTGGGGTACAAGGCCTCTTTCGATGGGAGGGGCTTTTTCCGCTGTTTCCGATGATGTTCATAGCATTTACTGGAATCCTGCTGGCTTGTCTAGGGTGAAAAATTTTGATTTTACCTACAGCCGCTGGCTCAATAATAGAGATAATATCAATTATGATGATTTTGCGGCTGGTGCAATTTCCGTGGGTATTTGCACCCTGGGAGTAGGCCTGACCTACAATCAGGATAAATTCTCTGAGCCGATCAAGATCGGCGGCAATCACCATAGCTACAAGTGCCGAGAAAAAAATCGGTATATAAACTTTGGATGTGGAACATCTATCTCGAGGACTGCATCCATTGGCTTGAATATCAACACCCTAAAGACTATATACTATGGCTACCACAGGCCAAACTGTAGCGCTTATATTCCCTTTTCCTGTTCAGATAACATCCTTATGGTCGATTTTGGTTTTCTCTGGGAGCTCATGCCAAGGGTTACGGTGGGTCTTCTGGCCCAAAATTTGAATAAGCCTAAGATGTACTTTCCCGAAATATCGAGACGGGAGATATATATTTCCAATCTGCGACCAGCAGTGGCTTGGAAAATGGCCAAAGAGGCTGTTTTGGCCGTTGATCTTTATGATGCGACTAACAATTCTCGTGGAGTGATTGATCGGAATATACGGATTGGTATGGAAGCCGGGCTCCCCAAGGGTCTGACCGTGAGGCTCGGTGGCTACCATACGAATAACCGCGAACTCAGAGCGTATACAGCCGGGTTTGGGTGGAGGTTTGCCGGGTTGAAGCTTGACTACGGTTTCATGTATTGGGAATCAATCAGTGATACGCAGCATATGCTGGCTTTGGGCTATAGTTACTAACTTACTATAAGTTACTAAAAGTTACTAACCAATAGGTTACTTAAACAAATAGGCAGTTACCATAATCGCAGTTACCATAATCATAGATAGTTACTATAACCATAGGTAGTTACCATAACCAATTAGGTAGTAAAATAAGTACTGTAATAAATTACCAGCAAGTACTGGTAGTAATAAGTTAGTTACTGTAAGTACTGGTGGCAATAAGTATTAGCTTGGAGGAAGATAAACTGAAAGCAAAAGTGCTGATTTCATGGATAGTTATATCTTCATCTCTCATCCTGGCTGCCTGGTCATTCATGAGAATGAAAAAGCAGGAGCGGGCCGAGGTCTACTATCGTCAAGGAGTGGCCCTGAGGAAAAAGGGGGCATACGAGCAAGCGATCTCTGATTTTACGAAGGCGATCGAGGCCAATCCAAGTCATGCTGATGCCTACTATCAGCGAGGGTGGGCTTATGAAGGCCTGGGCGAGGGTAATAAGGCGCTCTCTGATTATGCCAAGGCCATAGAGCTAAATCCTAACGACCACAGAGCTTACTATAGCCGTGGGGAAGCTTATCTTAGGGGAAATAGGTATGAGCGGGCAGTGGCTGATTTCAGCAAAGCGGTTGAGATCGAGCCAGATTACCTTGACGCCTATTTTAAACTCGCTTACTGCAATATTAAACTCGGCCGCTACGAAGATGCAGCCAAAACCCTACAACAGGTAATCCGCTTAAGACCGGATTATGCCGAGGTCTACTACTCTCTTGGCTCGACCTATACGATGCTGAATCGGCATAGAGAGGCTGTGGATGCCTTTAAGCGGGCGCTTCAGTTAAAACCTAACTATATTGAAGCCATTTATGCTCTTGGCTCATCTTATGCCGCCCTTGGGCTATACAGCGAGGCAAGCAGGGCCTTTCTGCAGGTAATCCGCTTGAAGCCGGACTACGTCGAGGCGTATCGCAGCTTGGGTTCGGTTTATGCCGCACTTTCCCGGCACCGAGAGGCTCTTGAGGCCTTCAAGCAGGCCATCCGCCTAAGACCTGATTATGCCGAGGCGCACTGCGGTCTGGGGATGACCTACTTCAGACTAAAACGCGATCAGGAGGCATTGAAAATTTTCAAACAGGCTATTCGGCTGCAACCCGATCGAGCTGAAACTCACTACCTTTTGGGCTCAGCCTATGCTGTCCTCGGCCGGCACCGAGAGGCTCTTGAGGCCTTCAAGCAGGCCATCCGTCTTAGCCCAAGGTATGCCGAAGCCCACTACAACCTGGGCATAACCTATATGATCCTAGGGGATAGCAGCTCGGCTCTCGACGAATATAAGATACTCAAAGACCTAAACAGGGAGCTGGCTAACAACCTGTTTAATCAACTCTATGAAGGCGGCCAGTGGTCAGCAGCCACTGATTAAGCGGCGGCAAAACCACCTCTTGACCAATGCTCGGAGGATAAGAATCATCGGGACAGCCAGGTGAAGTGCCACAGCGCTCAAAGCTTGCTGGCCGACCTCTTAGGCATAAAACCGCCTCAAGGCATAAAACCTATAAGGCCTAGGCATAAAATTTATCCGCCTGTCTGCCTATCCACTGCTTTATATTGCCTTATTGCTCCTCTTCACCTTACCCTGCTCCTTGCCTTAACTTGCCTTAAGATTTAGCAATTTTTCTCTTTTTTTCCCCCGAAGGTCTTGTTTTTATTTTTCGGCACCTTCCTTGCTTACCAAACCTTGAAATGAGGGCGTTAATCTCAAGATAGGGAAGGTATATATCGAGCTCCATAGCGAGGAGTGCTGCCGGGAGAAGGCTACTCAATAAAACTATCCTCGCTCTTATTATCAGATATCATAAACCCTCAAAGGAACTTAGCTCCAATGGTAGCTAATAAATAAGAGCGACTATCCTAAAATATATATAATTTTAATATTAAATGCAAAATTATAGTTAATACCAAAGTATAGTTAAATTAATAAGTAAAGAGTAATAATTATATTATATTATATTTAAATTATAATCAATAAGCAGAGAGAGGGAGAGAAGACAAAGTTTGGGTATGGATAAAAGAATTATGAGCTTAGCGAAAAAGCTAGCCCTGACAGTAGTTGGGCTACTTGTATTCGGAATAATAACTATTGGAGGGATTGAGCTTACTTGTAGTTCATGGTTTTGTATCAGTTGTCATGAAATGAAAGAGCTTGGCAATAGTTGGAAATTTTCAAAACATGGCCCCTATAATGCTAATAATCCTAAGATGCACGATTGCATGAAATGCCATTCTCAGCCGGGAATGATAGGGTTTTTAAAGGCTAAGATCAGCGGCCTTTTCTCACTGGTTTATCACCTTAGTAACAATTATCATATTGAGGCTACTCAACCAGTGGTCTGCATTAGGGAGGGGTGTCATCAACTGGAAGAGTTGGATAGAGTTGATCTCAGGAGCGACCGAGTGGTCAGCATGAATCACCGAAAACACATCAAGGTAATGGAAAAAGTGGGCACACGGTCCCGGTGCATGCCCTGCCATCGACGCATTGCTCATGGATATGATAACTATATGCCGAATATGAAAAAGGATTGTCTGGCCACATGTCATATCGATGAAGATATCAAGGCTTCAAGATGCAGCTTCTGTCATCAATCTCACCTTGAGATTCGGCTCAAAGGAAAGGAGGCCTCCTTACTCGATCTGCATGGGGAGACTTCTTGTGTTGAATGCCATGAGGGGCTTTGTAGAGCCACGGGAAATACCTGCGAACAATGCCATGAGGGTGAGGGATACGGCAGTCTGATTATTGTTCCGAAAAAAAGCTCAGCAGCCAGGCCACGCTCTCAAGGCAGGCGGCCCTAAAAGCGAAACAAAGCAGCTACAGGAGAATGATCTGGCATATCCTCTGGCCGCAGGACATATACCTTTCCCCGGTGCAGAAGGGTTTGTACGGCGGCAAGGTCCAGAAGGTCTTCATCGCCTGGCTCCATCTTCTGATGAACGGACACCTTATTTGATTCTGGATCAAAGGTCCCCCATTTCTGGAGCTGTGAAGTAACAAATAAAACATCCACCCGGTCATTATAGGATGCGGCCACGATTTCCTGAAGGTCATGGGAGGCTCGCCTTGAGTGTCGAAGCTGCTGATAGAGGGAAAGAGCTTCTTTCTGTGATTTTTGAAAGCAAGGCTGAACAATTTCCCAGGCTCGATGATGAAGATCATCCTCGCCCATCTCTTCAGGATTCCCGACAATGCTATCATCCATGAGATAGGGATAAGAGTTAGCCTGTCGATAGATTGGAAGCAGATATTCGACGCCGGCTATGACTAGCGGTGAGTGCTCCGGTCCTAAAATCCTCTGAAGGCCTCGATCAATCATCTGAAAATACCGTAAAATGTTCTTCTTATGCCTAGCGGTATCAGTATCACCCCCTTGAGTGTGAAATATTGCCGCGCGTCTTCCTCCCTTTATCTCCGCTGTTTCGGTATGAAATTGGGTCTGCTTTTCTGGCTCATCAAATCGTAGGGCCTCCTCAAGGCTTTGGGGCACGATCTCCTTGAGCTCAACCTCATCTAGGCGATAGCGCGAGCCGTGAAACAGACGAGGATACTTTTGACTGAGGGCGAGAATAAAGAAATGCCCGTCCAGGCTAACCAGGGGAATAAGCGGCTTGATATGGAAGCGATGGGATACAAGGGCTAATTCTTCAACTTCAACCGGCAGGCGGTAGAAGTGAAATTTCTGTGGAGCGAGGAAAACGGCCAATCCTGCATCCTGATGACGCCAATTATAAGAGTCGGCTAACAGCCTCTCGGCCGGCTCCATAAGCTCTTTTACTTCTGATAAACGAAAGCCCTGATCCAGGGCTGATTTGGTAGCCTCATGGAGCAGGTTTTTGAATCGGATAGGATCCTGTTCAACCTCTTTCCCCTTGCGGTGAGTCGGCATGAAAATTGACACGCAAGGCTGGCCATGCTCTTTCAAAAGTGTTTTGAGACTCTCTGCATTCAATAATTCCGCCATTCTTGGCTTGCCGCCTTATGCTGGTGCTGTTTTTCAGATCGCTTCTGCTTGTCCGTATCCTTAAATACCGCAATCCTTAAATACCGCGCAAAGGCCTCTCTTCAACAAAAATAGAGCGTAGAGGCAAAAACCAAACTGCCATTAATTTTTCGTTTAATTTTTCGTCCCTTTAAGGCTCTTTCCCCTACCGTAATTTTGGGGGTGAATAAAAGCATCAACCTCCCCGAGAAGTTATCATAAGGGGAGTTGCTACTACTACAGAGGGATGTATGGCCTGAGGAGATCACTTTTTGGGGGGAAGTATGGATAAAATAAAGGCAAAAGAAAGGAGTTGGTTAGAAGTTCATGGAGTAGCAGGATGGATGTTTTCCCTAGCATGGTTTTTCTGGGTATTATCTCTTTTTACCTCACAGACAGTTTGGGCCGAGCCGATGAGCTTTCAAGAGCAGCTCAACCTGGATATTTCGACCCTATTCCGATCTGCCTATCGAAAGAGGGCCAAAGAGCACGGTAGCAGAATATCAGAATCAGAGGAATCAGCATCTTTTTCTAACCGGCCGCGCTCTAAATGCGCTATTTCACTGCTTAGGCAGGCCAGACGTCATCAGGAGCTCCTCTATCCTGAAAACAGGTTCATCCTCTATCGTCCTTCCAATTCCCTGGCTTCCTACTATGGTGCCGGAGTTGAGGTCTGGTCGTATGATACCCCTCCTGGGCATTTTCGCCTCTTTTACACGGAAGACAATAGCTATGGTGATGCGGTCAAGAATATGGATGGTCTGGTGGATGGCCGCAAAGAGACTATCCCTGAATATGTGCTCCGGTTTGGCCAATACTTTGAGCAGGCCTGGTCTTATCTGACCGACACGCTCGGCTATCGCGCCCCGGGAGAGAGCGGCCGCAGGATCGAGGTTTTCATCCTGGATATCGGAAGTTATGGAAGCACCAATTTCGACGGCACAGGGCTATACATTATTGTGGATAATGACTTCAGGGAGGCTTACGATAATCTTGACCCTGAGGGGAAAACGATCGGGGCGATGAAGATAACCGCAGCTCATGAATTTTTCCATATCGTGCAGGCAGACTATGACCACTGGCCGCAGTTGCCAGATGAGAATCTGTATCTTTGGTGGGAGGAAAACACCGCTACCTGGATAGAGGATGAGCTGCATGATGAGGTTAACGATTACCTAAACTACTTGGGTTGGCCTTACCTGGATCAGAATGATAGCGGCCGGTGGGATTCTGGTGAGCTACATATTGACATTTGGGGGAAAGCAAGTTCAGGCTGGCGGGAGAGCGGATGGTTTGATTACCCATATATTTCGCTGGATGGGACGAGTGATAATTCAGAGTGTTCCGTGTATGAGTATGGAGGGGTTATTTGGGCTAAATTTCTCTCAGAGCACTTTGGCCCTTCAATCGTGCGGAGCATTTTTGAGCGGATTCAGGAGCCCTCAGCGGATATCTTCTTGGCTATAGATGAGTCGATAAGGGAAGCAGAAAGGAGTGGCCTGGCCTCCTTTTCGGAGGCTTTTATCCGGTTCAAGCTAGCCAATCTCCGCCGCAATTATTATGATTATGGGGACTATGAGGAAGGCGAAAGATACCCCGTGCCCCTCCATCAGGGGACGTATTCAACCTATCCGATAAGGATTGAGGCTGAGAGTCTGAATTATCTAAGCTGTCGATATTATGCCTTTCAAAAGCCTCTATCGGGTCAGGCCCTGCGCCTTCGGTTTGAGGGTCTAACTATGCAGGCTCAACTGGCTGTTTTGGCTATTTCAGCCACCTCATATGGGAAAAGCCCTCTTCAGTTTGGCACTCCTCAGCTTATCCCGCTCGATCATGATCAGGCAGGCGATTATGATTTTTCCTTTAGTCAGAACCAAGGCCATACCAAGCTAATCATCGCGCCTATAAATCTTTCCATGAGCGCAAAGGGCTCCTACAATCTGACAGTGCAAACTATAGCTGAGGCTGCTTTGCCTCCCACTCCTCAGGGGCTCTCCTGGTCGTGTCGATCTGTCGATGGGCATCCTGTAGTCATTCTCTCCTGGCACGATGTTCAGGGTATTGGCCAGTATCAGATATGGAGAGGGCCTGAGGATGGGGTTCAAGCCTTGATTTTTCCCGCTCAGAGGGATGATCCACAGCCTTATCAGGACAGCAATTCCTTTGAGGATTCTGATCCGGCACTTGAATTTCAGAAAAGTTATCTCTATCAAGTAAGGCTTGTCAACGCTGCTGGAAGCTCTCCTTCTGCGGTCATAGTGGTGAGGACATCAACAGTTGAAGAATATCCCCAAAACCATTCCCCGGTTTTTAATCCCGTAGTCGAGCAGCAGGAAGTGTTCGAAGGCAGACTTCTCAAATTCACCATAACCGCTACTGATCCTGATAGAGACGCAATTGTCTACTCGGCCAACAATTTGCCGCATGGTGCCGTCTTTGATCCTGAGCTTGGGGAATTTAGCTGGCAGCCGGGGCCAGGTCAGGAGGGAAGCTATGCGGTTACCTTTACGGCAACCGATAATGGTAGCACTCCACTGAGCAGCTCGCTAGAGGTTATCATTATTGTTCATAGTGGCCAGAGCGCTCCGGTCAGGGATGAAGGAGGGGCAGCCAATGGTGAGAGCTCTTCGGTCAATAAAGCGGTCAACAAAGCCGAATGTTTTATTAAAGTTTTAGGAAAGGGGTTAGAAGGGGAAAACCCTTTTTCAAAAGGGTTTTCCCCTCAGCGCTTAAAAAAGGGTTTTCCCCTCAGCGCGGCATTTTTACTCCTGTTGACCGATCAGGTATCTGATGAAAAAATGTTTCTTATTTCTCGGGCTCTGGCTGCTGCTTTTCCACACCCTACTGTGTCGTGCGGAAAATGTGGAGCGGATCAGCTTGCAGCAGGCCATTGAGCTAGCCCTGAAAAAGAATCCGGCTATAAAATCTCATCAGGCGCGACTAGATAGCGCTAAGGCCAGGGCTTGCGCTTTCCGATCGGGTTATTTTCCGAAGGTTTCAGTCAGTGGCAGGCTTCAAAAAAGAACGCTTTTGTCTGATACCCAGCCAGCAGAGACAGCCAACTTGCTGGGACAGCCGCGCCTGACGACACTTAGGGAAGAAAAAGATGTCAACCAGGGAGGGGTCAGTCTGAGCCTCTCACAGGAGATTTTTGATTTTGGAAGGCGCTATTATACTCTCCAGCAAGGCAAAAGCAGCTTAAGGGCAAGCGATGCCGGGCTAGCTATGGCCAAAAGCAGGGTGATTTTTGAGGTTGAGCAGGCATTTTACCGCTATTTTCAATCGGTCCATCTTCTCGATGTGGCCAGAGAGTCGGTCCGTCAGTTTGAATTTCAATTGCAGCGGGCCAAGGTCAGGAATGAGACCGGGCTGGCTCCTCTCATTGATGTTACCACCGCGCGGGTGAATCTGGCCACAGCGAAAAGCAGACTCCAGCAAGCCGAAGCTGATGTCGTCCTGGCCAAGGCAGCGCTGACCAATGTCATTGGTCTTGATCCTGCTGATGAGTATGAGCCGATCGAAACCCTCAAGGCTTCGAAGCCTCTTGGGGAGGCAGAGGAGCTGGTGCGGATGATGCTCCATCACCATCCGCTCATCCGCCAGGCCAAAGAGAATGTGCGCTTGGCGCAGTTTGCTCTCAAGGCCGCCGAAAGTGAATACTGGCCTAAGATTTCTGGACAGGTGAATTATCTGGCTGAAGGGGAGGAGCTTCCCCTGGAGGAAAAGAGGCTTTTTCTCGGCTTACAAATTGATATTCCCCTGTTTAGCGGCGGTGCAGACTACTACCGGATTAGAGAGACCCGCTTTGCTGTGCAGGAGAGCGAAGCCCTCCTTGAGCAGACCATAAGACAGGCTCGGCTGGCTGTAATAGAGGATGTTACCAATTACCAGAAAACACTCTCTCAGCTGGAATCTCTTGAAGAAGCGGGTAAGGCGGCTGAAGCGAATCTTGAGCTGGCCAGCGCCCGCTATGAGATCGGATTAGGGGATATCATCGAGTGGACCAATGCCAGTCTTAACCTGATTGTAACCAAAACCGACTATGTGAATGCCAACTATAGCCTACAGATTATCTTGGCTAAGCTGAAACAGGATGTTGGGGTAAGCGATCTATGGGGAGAGGGTGAGGGAAAGTAGTGAAGAGCTAGCCCCATACCGGATATTCCCTTATACTCCTTCTGCCTTGCCTTGGGGGGCTGTCCTGAATGGAGATAGACTGTAGCGGGTTTCCGCGGACATCCGCCTTCTGCCTTGGGGGCTGTCCTAACCTAGGCCGGATAGTATCAAGCTATCCAGCACATCTTCTTTATTATTAATTTTTTACCTGGGGAACATCTGGCTGTCCCCAGATGTTCCCCATGTTGAAAAAATAATGTTGAAAATATAAAGGGGAGGAGAGAAAATAAAGAGAGAAGAAAG
>JAILZY010000098.1 GCA_023512255.1 bacterium
AACTTTCTTCTCTCTTTATTTTCTCTCCTCCCCTTTATATTTTCAACATTATTTTTTCAACATGGGGAACATCTGACCTTCTGTAATCTCTTTGGCTTAAAAAGAGAGGATGTTGAGGGCAAAAGCTGCCATGAGGCCTTACATCCTAACCTGTGTAAAGCCTTTGCCTGCCCAGTGTCGCTTATGTACAGTGGTGAGGAACGCTTTGAGCGTGATGTGGAGATAGAGCGCGCTGGGGGAAAGAAGTTATCCTGTATCCTGACAGCAACCCCTTTCCGCAGCCCTGATGGTGATGTGGTCGGGTTTATGGAAAATTTCAAAGACATCACTGAACACAAAAAAGCTGAGACAGAGCTTCAAAGGGCTCAAAAACTTGAGTCGATCGGAGTGCTGGCTGGAGGCATTGCTCATGACTTTAATAATCTTCTGACCGCCATTATCGGCAATATTTCTCTGCTCAATCTGCACCTTGAGGCAGAGACTACCCTTTCTAAGATCTTGAAAGAGACTGAAAAAGCCGCTTATCAGGCAAAGCGTTTGACCAGCCAACTACTTACCTTCTCCAAGGGTGGGTTGCCGGTCAAGAAAGCTGCCTCAATTGCCGAATTGTTAACCAATACGGCGGCTTTTGCCTTAAGCGGCTCTAAGGCCAGGTGTGAGCTCCTGTTACCAGATGATCTGTGGTGGGCTGAAATTGATGAGGGGCAGATGAGCCAGGCTATCAATAATCTGCTGATCAATTCCATCCAGGCTATGCCTGAAGGCGGAGTCATTACCATCAGGGCCGAAAATGAGCTTCTTGAGGGGAGCGAGGGGCTGCCGCTGAAGCAAGGAGCATATGTAAAGATCTCAATCAAAGATCAGGGAAGCGGCATCCCAGAAAAATATCTCTCCCAGGTGTTTGATCCTTATTTCACCACCAAGGAACAGGGAAGCGGTCTTGGGCTTTCGATCACCTACGCCATTATCAAGGGGCATGGAGGGCATATTACCGTAGAATCTCAGCCCGGGGCCGGAGCGACCTTCCACATTTACCTTCCTGCTTCAGAGCAGGGGATTGTGCTGTCGCGGCAAGAGACACAAAAAGAGCTCCACACCGGCAGAGGAAGAATCCTCTTTATGGATGATCAGGCAAGTCTTAGAAGCCTGGTAAGCGATATGCTGCATGATCTTGGATATGAGGTCGAGCTGGCCAAAGAGGGTGATGAGGCTATCGAGCTCTATGAGAGGGCCAAGGAATCGCACCGACCCTTTGACGCCGTTATCCTGGATTTAACTATTCCCGGCGGTATGGGAGGCGAAGAAGCGATCAAGAGACTTCATCAGCTTGACCCTGGGGTTAAGGCTATTGTCTCTAGCGGCTATTCTCAGGATCCGGTTATGGCTGAATACCGCCAGCACGGATTTTGTGAAGTGGTAGCCAAACCGTATGGAATTCGTGAGCTGAGCGAGGTACTGCATAAAGTGATTGATGGGGACAGCGCGGGAAGAGGAGCTGAAACCTAGCCACTGTCTGCCCCTGAACCAGCAAGGGAGGGAAATGAGGGGGAAGGCAGATGTTCCCCAGGTAAAAAACAATCGCTCTTATATATCAGACACCATAAACCCTATATCAGAACAACCATAAACTCTCTACAACCATAAACTCTCTAAGGGGCTTAACTCTTATTAGGGTTATGTCTCTCAATGGTAGCTAATAAATAAGAGCGAAAACAATAGTTGAAAGGGGCGATAAAAGCGAAAAAAGCCTCTTTTTCACCCCACAAAGTGGTAAATGAGAAACTCCCCTCTATGGTAATCCGACCAAGATCATACTAGGATTGGATATAGTACTAGGATTAGATATTAATGGATATAAATGGGAAGCATCTGAGGGGAAGGTCTGCAATATGCCTCAAAGGGGTTAAAAGGTGTTATAATTGAGAATAAGGAGGTGAGGTTACGATGAAAAAACAAAGCAGGCTTCTCCTCTTATTCCTGGCCGCAGTAGCTCTCCTGATAGCTGGCTGTGCCCATGTCATTTCGAGTGAATCCCGCAGGCTGGCTGCTAAGAATATCCCTTTTCAGTGGATTGCTCAGAATCCAGACCGATACAAGGGAATCATGGTCATCTGGGGAGGGCAGATTATTGAGACGCGGAATCTGCCGGAAGGCACCCTGATAGTTGTCTTGCAAAGACCTCTTGGTCGCTTTGAGCAGCCGATCGAAGACAGCAGGCCACAAGGCAGGTTTTTGGTCCTATATCAGGGATTTTTGGATCCGGCTGTTTATGAAAAAGGGGAAATGATTACCGTGGCTGGAATTATCGAGGGAGAGAAGGTAATGCCCCTTGGCGAAATTGAATATCGTTATCCATACTTAAATGCACGGGAAATACATTTGTGGATGCCGGATGAAATGAGTCAATATTACTACTGAAAGATTGTACCAAGCAAGCCGCCTGACAGCCATAATTCCTGATGGTCATAACTTCTTGTGGTGCCAGTTAAAGAGCCATCTGTTAGGGAGAAGGCCTTAAAAACCCTAAATCCGAGTAAAACTTGAAAATACAAAAGATTATCCTGGTTAATCGATCTCGGGTTTGGGGTTTTTTAATTTTGCTTGATCGCGGTCTTCTCTTTATGCTATTCTTTATGAAATAATGTTCTGCACTTGAGAAGGGAGATTAGTTGAAGATGCGCACGAATATTGTTCATATTGGTGCTGGAGAGCTTAGCTACGAGATACGGGGAATTGTAACCATCGCTCAGAAGCTGCAGCGGCTCGGAATCAAGGTCATCTGGGAAAATATAGGTGATCCAGTAGCCAAGGGAGAAACCATTCCTGACTGGATCAAAGCCATTGTCCATGAGATTGTCGAGCAGGATTGCTCGTATGCCTACTGTCCTACTAAAGGACTTGAGCAGACGAGAGAGTATATAGCGGCCTTAAATAACAGTCAGGGCGGAGCCCAGATCAGCGCCGACAATGTCCTTTTTTTCAATGGCACTGGAGATGCTATCACCAAGATTTATAGCCTACTGAGACGGGAGGCGCGGGTCATCGGCCCTTCGCCCACCTACTCTACTCACTCTTCGGCTGAGGCTTCCCATGCAGGAATGCCCCCTATCACCTACCGGCTCGATCCTGAAAATAGCTGGTATCCTGATATCGAGGACCTGCGGAATAAGATTAAGTACAACAGCGCCATCGCTGGCATGTTAATCATTAACCCGGATAATCCCACCGGTGCGGTGTATCCCAGAGAAATTCTTGAGGAAATGATCGGGCTGGCTAAAAAATATGACCTCTTCGTCATCTGTGATGAGATTTACCAAAATATCGTCTACAATAATACGGTAAACGTTCCTCTCTCCCAGGTGATTGGCGATGTCTGCGGCATATCCCTGAAGGGAATATCTAAGGAAATTCCCTGGCCTGGGGCCCGCTGTGGTTGGATAGAGGTTTACAACGCGGGGAAAGATCCCTGCTTTGACCGATACATCGAAAGCATTCTCAATGCTAAAATGGTCGAGGTCTGCTCAACAACTCTGCCTCAGAAAGCTATCCCCAAGATTATGCAACATCCTAACTACCAAAGCTATCTGAGGGAAAAGAATTCCTTCTATGAGCGAGCCTCAAGCCTGGCTTATGAAATCCTCTCTCCTCTGAAAGATATTATCATTGTCAATAAAACCAACGGCGCTTTTTACATGAGCGTCGTTTTCCGTGAAGGCAAGCTAAAACCTAACCAGCGGCTTCCAATCGCCAACTCAATGGTTGAGGAATTTGTGGAAGGTCTGGTGCATAATGTGCCGCTCGATAAACGCTTTGCTTATTTCCTGTTGGCCTCAACGGGGATCTGCGTGGTTCCGCTTTCTTCCTTTTGTACCGATCTATTCGGCTTTCGGGTAACTCTTCTGGAAAAAGATCCTACTATCTTTCGCACTACCTTTGAAACCATTAGAGATAATATAGAGCGGTATGTTCAGTCGGCATGATTTTGGCAGGTCATGATTTAGGCAAAACAATAATCTGGAAAGATTATTGATTTTTTTCTCTTTCTTCCAGTAAGGTTTTTTTCAAGATTGTACCGATTTTCATTTACACGGGTACAATCATCAATGGGAAGGTACCTATCTTCTGGCTACTTAAAGCAAGCAGGAGGAATGTGTATGCGTTACCTTTGGGGAAACCTTATTGAAAAAATAAGCTTAAAAACTGACCGATTAAAAATTATCGACCGCTCCACTTTCCATCTCCTTCGTTTGGAAAAAATTCCTCATGACAAGAAGATGTTTAGGGCGATTATGAATAAAAACCGATACGATGTGGAAACCTATTCACTCCCCAATGGATGGTAAACCGTGTAGCGTAGGGTGGCCTAGCTCGATTACTTCGCTCGATTACTTCATAGATTGCTTCAATCAAAAAAGAGAGGGAGAGGCAAAGTCTATCGATCGAGAAAGTCTATTATTGATCTCAATCAAGGCTTATGCCTTGACTTATGCCTTGAGAGGTAAGGCGGGTTTTATTATCCCCTGCTGTTTAAAAATAGGACAAGGTATCAGCTTAAAATTTATACAAAAGCTGTCTATTATCCCTTGCTCTCTCTTTGACTCTGCCTTTAATTTTAAAAATCACCTATACCCTCTTTCCTGATATTGTGCCCATCTTAGCCAGATTTCCTGACTACCATGTGTCAAACCACCTCTTCCTTAGAGGTGGAATATTTCTTGAAATACTAACTCGTAAGATATTGCAAGTTAAGCTTGCGGTCAACAGACTGGCCATAGAATCTATGGGCCGCAGAAATTTTTAAAAAACAGCGCGCCCCGGGGTAGTCAGGAAAGGGCATTTAGGGAGAAAAACCGATGTTTAGCGATACTACCCTTGGTATACTGGTGGCTCTATTTTCCGTAAGTATTTATACTGGTGTGCTACTGGCTGGCTATTTCGCTCGTAGTCTTAAAAATTAAGAAGGAGGGCTCTTAAGATTAGTTGATCAAACGATTTCCCTTATGGTGGGTAATTTTTATGAACCTTGTCATAATTCTTATGAATAGTAGATCATGAATAAATTGAAGAAGAAGCCCCTTTCCTGACTACCCCGCAAAGAGTTGGTAAAATTAGCTGTCTTGAAACCGCTCAGGATGTATAGCCCGGCAACATTTGCACTTAAACCGAAAATCGAGGCCATGCTCAACAATTAGATTCCGATCAAAGATAAAATCCCGCATCGAGCAATCACGGATAATCTGCCCGCCGACCATGATTATTACCCGCTGGCAGATCTGAAAGAGAATGGGAAGATCATGGCTAATAATGATCTTGGTGCAAGAGAGCGAATTGATCAAGTCAATGAGCACCTTTTCATTCTGTGGATCAAGATTGGCTGTCGGCTCATCCATAATCGTAACCTTTGGCTGCATGGCTAAGGTGGCGGCAATGGCTACCCGTTTTTTCTCGCCTCCGCTGAGGTGGTGGCTAGGTTTTTGAAGAAGGTGAGCAATGTTCATAGTCTGGGCTGCCTGGGCTACCCGCACCTTTATCTCATCCTTTGGCAGTTTCATATTGATCAGCCCAAACTCAAGTTCTTCCCTGACTGTAGGACAAAAGAGCTGATCGCTAGGGTCTTGAAACACTAGCCCGACAAGGTCTCGGATGCGAGGCAAGGTGCTTTGGGAAACCTCAATCCCGTCAATGTGGATCGAGCCAGCCTGGGGAAGTAGAATGCCGATTAGGTGCTTGGCTAGGGTCGATTTTCCTGCCCCATTGGGACCAACAATAGCTACGGATTCTCTCTCCTTGATGGTAAGGGTAATGCCATCCAGGGCTTTTTTTTGCTTTCGGCTGTAGGTAAAGGCTAGATCCTGGATCTTAATCAACGGCTTTTGCGTATCCATAGGCTTCTCTACGGAGGGCTTGGCTCAAAGCTCTCGGATATTTCCTGCTCCTCGGTAAGGTAGCGATGATGCTTAGGATCCTGATGACAGCAATCGCATCGGAAGGTAAAATCTAGCCCATTAGTTCGAAGCAGATTGACATCGGAAATAAACTCCTGCATAGAGAGAATCTGATCTATCTTCCCCTCTCTCATGATGACTACCTTCTGACAGGTCTGATAAAGGATCGGCAGATCGTGGCTAACCAGAATCATGGTCGTGGGAAGGTCGCGCAGGAGGCCAGTCATTATGGCTTCATTTTTCGGATCAAGGTTGCTAGTTGGCTCATCAAAGATCATGATCTTGGGCCGCATGGATAGCACTGTGGCCATAGCCGCCCTCTTTCGCTGGCCAAAGCTGAGGTCGTGAGGGGGGCGGTGCATAAATTCAAGAAGCCCCATCTTTTCCAGCGCCTCATGCACTCTTTGCTCTATAAGCCCAGGTTCCATGTCTAGGTTAATCGGGCCAAAGGCCACATCGTCGTAAAGGGTGGAGCAAAAGAGCTGGCTGTCTGGGTCTTGAAAGACCATACCTACTCGTGAGCGGATTTCCCTTAAATTTTCCTCAACCACCGGCAAACCATCGACTATAATCTCTCCTTCTTCTGGTCGGTAAAGACCATTGATATGCTTAATCAGCGTTGATTTCCCTGACCCGTTCTTTCCTACCAGAGCAATCGACTCACCCTCAAAGACCGTAAGGTTTACCCCCCGTAAGGCCACTGTTCCGTCAGGATAGGTATAGTGGAGATTCCTTATGGTAATTATCGGTGTTTTCTTTTCCAAAATCAAAATCCTCTGAAAAATCTGTCAAAGTAAATAATACCCAAAACCGCGGCAAAAATCAAAGCACTCTTGATCCAATCCCCAGGCTTTGTCCGGTAGTTGACCTGGATTTTTAGCCGGCCCGTGTATCCTCTGGCCAGCATAGCCTGGTAGACCTCCTCAGCCAGCTCAAAGCTTCGCACCAGTAGTGTACCAATAAAATTACCATAGGTTTTCAGGGTATGGAAATTGGTCGATGGGGTAAATTTGCGAACCTTCATGGCCAAAGACATACGCTTGAGCTCAGCCAGAAAAACAAACACATAGCGATAGGAAAAGAGAATCATCTGAATAATGCTGTTTGGGACCTTAAGATGCTCCAAGGCCTTGATCGAGGTGTCGAACCGGCTGGTGCCAAACATCGGGACCACTAGAAGAACTATGGCTACAGCCTTACAATATACCCTGGTGGCCAGATAGAGCCCTCGGACATTGATTTCAAGGAATTTGAGATGGGAGAAAAAATAGATAGTATCCCCCGGCTTAGCCTTGATCGTCAAGGGCATAATCAGGAAAAACGGGCCGATAAAGGTGGTTACTGCGGCCAGGCGCTTCAGTGAGAAAGAGAGAGGGATTTTGGTCAGCCACAACAAAAGAAAAGAGAACAGAAGACAGCCTAGAATGGTCGGCAGTCGCTGGGCCGAAGAAATGGAAAAGGCAAGGATCAACAAGGTCAGGATCCTCAGACGGGGGTCCCAAGAGTGAATTGGGGATTTGAGCTCCCAGTAGCGATCTATATCTGGCCTCATGACGTGATCTGCTGCCTCCTAAATGGCCTTTATTTTCCTCAACATGCGTGGTTACTCAACATGCGTGGGACTTATTTTCTACTCAGGCCCATCTTCTAACTCACAAGATATTGTTAGCTCACAATAGACTTTATCGTAAATATAAGCAATTGAAAATAAACAAAACAAGTTTTAAACAAGATTCAAGCTAACTCTTTATATATAAAAAATCTATAAATAACAATAAGTTATAAAATAATTTCCAATTAACTCTAATGGTCATGGTCCTGGTGGTGGAAAATTTCAACAATTCCCCAACCGATCAGAGCGATTCCAAGGAGGATGAAGATAAGGTATGAGGTCGGAAGCTCAATCCTGGTTATCTCGATAGCCTGGCTGCTTTTTTGAGCAGCATAGACTACCTGTGCTCCTCCTGGCAAATCAAGAACTGAGAGAAACAATAGAATCAAGGCGATCATTTTTCAATTTAACTCCTATAAGATCTGGTTTTACCTTCAAGAGAAAGGCTACGGAAGATGCGGTTACCACAGCCTCAATGATAATCACTGGCACATGGGCAGCTAGCGCCACTTTAGCTACCCCAAAAAAATTTTCACCCGCAGTCACCAGGAGCACCGCTAGGATTATTCCGGCCAAAAGTGTTCCCAGAGCTCCACAGATAGCTCCGGTGGCGATGATCAGCTTGCGGCTGTTTGAGCCTCTGACCTGATGGAAGATGAGGCCAGCGGTCAAGGCTGGAATGCCCATCATCAGGGTATTGACGCCAATGGTCGTCAGCCCACCGTGCTGAAACAAGAGTGCTTGCAGAATGAGGCCAAGCATAACTGACGGAAAAGCCATAGCCCCAAGGGTTACTCCCACAAGAGCGGGCAGAATCAGGTGGACACTGGTCGGGCCAAGAGGCACATTGATGAGTGAGGCTACGAAAAACACCGAGGTTATGACTGCAATTTTGGGCAGATCCTGAGAGCGCATCTTTTGCTTGATGCACACAGCCGCAACTCCAACAGTGGCTATGTAGCCTCCGATACAGACCGGATTAGATAATACCCCATCAGAAATATGCATAAATCACTCCTTGGTATCAATCCTTGGTATCTATTCAGCGGCCGCAAAGAAAGAGGGCCAAGGACCAAAAAAGTGTCATTTGTTGCGGCCAGTGAATTAAAAGTTAATAAGTTTATATTATGTTATTGATGAGGTGTGGAAGACTTATTCCTTCTTTTTGGTAAAGTACAGGATTAGGCCAACAATTCCGAAGATATAGCCGATTCCACCAAAAATCTGGGTAGGAGATACCCTCTCCTCCTGAGCCTTGGCCAGCTCCCTCATGATCGGAGCAAGCTTTTGGTCCAAAGACTGATCAATGATTTTTCGGATTTCCTGAACATCCACTTGACTGGAGACTGAAGAAGGCAAAGGATGCTCTTCGCGGCTGACTTCCCCTGAGGCAGTAGCAGCCGCCTGGTTGCTCTCATCCTGCTGCTGCGGCTGCTGGGCAGCGGCCTTGGGCACCTCCTGGCTTCCATCCTGTTTAGATGCCGCCCCTCCTGCATCTTTTGCTCCCTCAGCTGTGGCGGCTCCCACCGTAGTCGGCAGCTCTTCGGCTGACATGAGGTAACTATTCTTGTGCCCCATAGTCGCGATCAGAACAATCTTCAAATTATCCCTTTTGGGAGGAACAAAGCTGAATTTCCCCTCCCGATCAGTAGTGCCAGTGAGGAGTTTGTTCCCCTGACTGTCGTAGACCTCGATCGTCCCTCCCTCGACCTTGCGGCCGTCGGGGAAATAGCTTTCTGTAATAATTTGGTTTCCTTCCACATAAGCAAAGATATTCACCTTATGGGCAAAAGAGACTGAGCTAGCAGCTAGCAGGATGATGAGGGCGAAGGCTAAAATTCCCAAAAACCTTACACCTTGAGCAGTGAAAAATTTATTCACTTGAGCAGTGAGAAATTTATTCATAAGACCGTCTCCTTCCAAAGATACAACTTAAGTAGGTGGTGGGGCATGAACAAGCTACCCCCCACCACCTTTTGCTTAGGAATAAACTCTCTCCATATAGAAAGCATAGAGAGACCCGGAGAGACTCGCCGAAGCTATTTAAGAGCGGGCCGCTATTTTATGGCTGCGGCCTTTACCCAGTAAACAGCCCCGATTTCAACTGATTTTGGTTTGCCGTCTGGTCCTTTGATCTTTTCCGCCCCCTCGTTAAGAGCCGCAAATCCCCACCAGCCAGCCTTGGGCATGGCGTAGCTGAAGACACCATTTTTGTCCGTCTTAACTACCTGGGTTACGTAAGGATCAGAAGGAGTCGGCAGCATCCCCCCTTCCGCGGCCTCGTTTAGATATTCAACCTCCACATCACAGTTTGGGACTGGCTTGCCGTTAACTAGCACGATGCCGCTAAATATATTTCCAGCCCACAATCCATAGGGTCTGGTCAAAGGAACGATCTCTGTCTTTAAGCCTACCGGCTTATCCCATCCCTCCTCTAGTCCCAGAGCATCAACACATACCTTGGTGTAGTGGATGATAAAGCAGTCTTCAGCCGGCTCCCAATACGGGGCAGGTTCAACGTAGAAGGTATAATCACCAGGCCGCTTAATTGTATAATCGGCTTTCCAGAAGGTAAACTCCTGTTGCTGATCGGTCCATTTCCCTTTGGCAGGTTTCAGGCTGCCGAGAAGATCGCTTTTCTGACCGCCGACCACCACCCCAAATTGCTTAGGCTTAGCCATTTCCATATAATGCCCTTCGTGAGGATGAATAAATTTCACTTCAATCTGAATTGTCTTATTATCCTCCTGAGTGATGATATCATCCGAAGGTTTTACTACCCCAAAATGGGCAAAGGCAAAACCGGCTGCCAATAATACACTCATTAGTACTACACCGATACCTAAGCTCAGCTTTTTCCCTGCATTCATCATAATCTCCCCCACTTTCCATATACGATATAAGATAAGATTACATTATACGATAAGGTTACATTTTTACGCTTATTATGTAGACGCTTATTATGTGGACGCTTCTTTTAGACATTTACCTCGCTCACCTCAAGAGAGACAAAGCCTGATCGATTTTTTTTTCATAATCACCCCCTTTCTCCTCCCTCCAAAAAAAAACCACGAAGATCCCATTCTTCCTTTTTGTAGGACCTTCGTGGTTCCTATTTTTATTCGGACAAAAACGAATATTCTTCCGCTTTTCAATAAAAGCAGATATCCTCTTGCTAGAGATAGAGGGGGTATCCACATCGTGCTAAGATGCTCTCTGTTGATACCTTTTCTCTCTAGTAGGCACACCCTCATCGCTCGCAGGCGGGCCAGCCATACGCTGCGCCTGCCGCCTGCGCGCCAAGGCTTCCCTCTCACTCGCAGGGTGGAGAATTGAGTGGTTACCTAGTATTGTTCATGTTTTAGGCTTCCCTCATCGCTCGCAGGGGGGGTGTTGCTCTTCTTGCCTGAGCTGGCAGTAAAATCACGCCTCCCTACTGCCCTCTCCCCTCACCCTACCAGGGAGAGGTACTATCGCGACCATCCTGTCTTTACCGAAACGATCCCCTCTACTCTGAGAGAAAGGTAATCAAAGCCAGCTTCTTGCCGGCATTTTTACTATCTTCCAAGCCGATATTTTGTATTGTTAACCGCGTTTTGTGATTTTGTCAAGAAAATTTTTTTCCATTTGGAGTCTTCAATAAGGATGGGGAAATCTGAGGGGAATTATTTTTCCTCTTGACTACCACTCATAAGAGTGGTATTTTAAGGATATGAAAGATTTGACCCCTATCCAAAAATATCTTTTAGAGATTATTCAAAAACGGAGTGATGAAGGGAAACCGGCTCCAACCTATCGAGAGCTGTGCCGCCAGTTTGGCTGGACCTCCACGGCCACAGCCAGAGATCATCTCAAGGCCCTTGAAAGAAAGGGCTATATTCATCTGTCAGGAGGACGCGCCCGTTCCCTTGAAATCGTCCACCCACCCGCGACTGCCAGGCTCCTGCTCGAATTCTCACCCACATCAATTTCTTCTAGCGCTGCTCATCCTTCAAATGGTCCAGGCAGCGGTGGGTTTAATATTATCAAAAATAACCAGAAATGTTATGCGGTTCGGGTCTCTGACTCATACGTAGGAGAATTTGGTCTTGGCCGAGGGGATCTTGCGGTTATCAACACGGAAAGGGATTTCAGGGAAGGTGATATTATCCTAATTGAATTTGACGCAGAGCAAATCTTTCGTCAAGTTCGGATGCGGCGACGAGGAGAGGTTGCACTTTATGATTTTCTTACTCACAAGACCGAAAGCTTCTCAGCCAGTCAGGAAAACACCATTGTTGGCGTTGTGATCGGGTTTATTCGGTATCTGGAGATCGGATCTTTCTTCAGCAAGTAAGATTAAATCGCTTAAGGTAAACGAGATAGAAGAAACGTTATTCAAGGAGGATGAAATGCCAGTATACGAATACCAATGCAAAGATTGTGGTCATATCTTCGAAGCTGAACAGCGGATCGTGGATCCGCCCATTGAGTCCTGTGGTGAATGTGGTGGAGTTGCCGAGCGGCTTATTTCCCGATGCTCCTTTGTCCTGAAGGGAGATGGCTGGTATGTGTCTGAATATCCTTCATCCGAAAGGAAAAAGGGGATGGAGCAGGAGAAAAAATCGAACGGTACCTCAGAGAGCAAGGCTGAGCGGAAAACCGAAAAAGCCTCTTCCTGCTGCCCGGCTCAAGCCGCAGCCTGAAAAAGATGGGCCTTGAGAGGCTCTAAGTTGTGGGAGTGAAAAAGTCGAAAAATTTCTTTTTTGACCTATGCTTTTGCACTTTTTCTCCAAGGCCTTGATTTTACTGGATTTGCTATTAGAGGTAACTTTCTAAGGATGTCAA
>JAILZY010000012.1 GCA_023512255.1 bacterium
TTAACTCACACATTTTGTGAAAGTTAACTGATTGATTTTAAAATGCAATCAAGCATTCGCTCTGGCATAAGGTTTATAGATGACAGGCTACAGAATAACACAAGAGTGAGAGCGATTTAATTAATAAGGATAAGGATTTATGTTTGTAAAAGAAAAAGAGGAAATTATTGCCTTAGCTCAGCAATATCTCATCCCCACTTACAATCGACAAATGGTTGTGTTCGAGCGGGGGCAAGGATGCTGGCTGTGGGATACTGAGGGCAAGAGATATCTTGATTTTGTAAGCGGCCTTGGGGTAAATAGCCTAGGATACAGCTATCCATCAGTAGTCAAGGCTATTCAGGAGCAGGCTGAGTTGCTGCTCCATGTCTCCAATCTGTTCTATATTGCTCAGCAGGCCAGATTGGCCAAGATGATTGTCCAGCATAGTTTCAGCGGAAAGATGTTTTTCTCTAACAGCGGAGCCGAAGCGAATGAGGCGGCTATCAAGCTGGCTCGGCTCTATGCCAGGAAGGAGAGGGGGATAGAGCGGGGCGAGATTATTACTGCTTATCGCTCCTTTCATGGCCGGACTATGGCTACTCTTAGCGCCACTGGCCAGGAGAAGGTTCAAAAGGGGTTTGAGCCCTTGCTGGCTGGCTTTACCTATGTGCCGTTTAATGATTTAGCCGCGGTGAGGGATGCGCTTTCTGACTCAACCATTGCCGTCATGATCGAGCCGATCCAGGGAGAAGGCGGTGTTCATGTGGCCGAGGCTGAATATCTCACTGGTCTTAGGGAGCTTTGCTCTCAGCGGGGAATATTGCTGATCCTGGATGAGGTCCAGACCGGCCTGGGCCGGACTGGGCGTCTGTTTTGCCACCAACATGCCGGGATTGAGCCAGACATCGTAACTATGGCCAAAGCCCTGGGAAGCGGTGTGCCGATCGGGGCAATTTTGGCTAGGGATGAGGTTGCTCGCTCTTTTGTCCCTGGAAGCCATGCCAGCACCTTCGGGGGGAATCCCCTATCTTGCGCGGCAGGCATAGCCACGGTTTCGGCCATCCTTCAGGATGGAGTTCTGGAAAACTGCCGACAGGCTGGGGAGTATCTCCGTCAAAGGCTTTTGGACCTACAGCAAAGGTATCCCTTGCTGATCAAACAGGTGCGAGGAAAGGGACTCCTTCTGGGCATTGAGCTTGATCGAGATGGGGGCCCGATTGTCCGCCTCTGCCTTGAGGAGGGGTTGATTGTTAATTGTACTATGGGAAATGTGCTTCGCTTTTTGCCTCCTCTCATTATCAGCCAAAAGGAGCTTGAGGCGGGGCTAGACATCTTGGATAAAGTGTTTTCTCAGGTAGCCAGCCAAGGCTAGCCAATAATAGGGCTAGCCAATTTCAGGGAATCGATTTATGAACAAGGATCTATTGACTGTAAAAGATTTAACCGCTGAGGATTTTGAGCATCTCATGGCCTTGAGTTTTGATCTTAAGCGAAAGCGCAAGATGGGACAGGATGTGCACTTTGCTCCCCTTAAAGGGAAAACTCTGGCTATGATTTTTCAAAAACCTTCTACCCGCACCCGCATCTCGTTTGAGGTGGGCATGGTTCGGCTTGGTGGATACGCTCTTTACCTGAATGCCAATGATCTTCAGATCGGCCGGGGAGAGCCGATAGCAGATACGGCCCGCATTCTTTCCGGCTATGTTGATGCTGTCTTGATCCGAACCTTTCAGCAGAAGGAGATTGAAGAGCTTGCTCGGCTGGCCACTATTCCGGTCATTAACGGACTAACCGATAAATTCCATCCCTGCCAGATTCTTAGTGATCTGTTTACCATAAGAGAAAAAATCGGCCCCTTGAGCAGCAGTTTAAAGATTGCCTATATCGGGGATGGCAATAATGTCGCTAACTCCTGGCTCCAGGCGGCCGCTATGCTTAACCTCCATTTGTGGATAGCCTGCCCGTCAGGATATGAGCCAGACCCTGAGGTCATCAGGGAGGCTGAGGTCTCAGAAGGGATAGCTCAAGGGCGGATCGTAATTACCCATGATCCGCAAGAGGCGGCTTACCAGGCTGATGTCCTCTACACGGATGTCTGGGTCAGTATGGGGCAAGAGAGCCAGAAAGAAGAAAGAAGGCAAGCCTTCAGGGGATATCAGATTAATGCGGCCCTGGTGCAGAAAGCCAATAAGGATGCTCTGGTGATGCACTGTCTGCCTGCCCATCGCGGGGAGGAAATTACCGACGAGGTGCTTGAGGGTAAAAATTCGGTTGTTTTTGACCAGGCAGAAAATCGTCTCTATCTTCAGCAGGCTCTCCTGTTAAAGCTCCTTGGAGCTCCGTTTTTGGAAGGTGCAAGCAGCTAGGAAGGTGCAAGCAGCTAGTGAGGACGCAAAGCGGCAGCCGGGAAACAGGAAAAGGGGTTAGAACAAGATTTTGATATTATTTCAATTTTAATATTATTTTAAATTATTTTAATTTTATATTATCTTAAATAATCTGCCAAAATACAAAAGGATAGAAATTTGTTGAGGTTTGAGAAACGCTATGAGCAGCAAAATTGATAAAGTGGTTCTGGCTTACTCGGGTGGATTGGACACTTCGGTGATCATCAGGTGGCTGATTGATAAATATCAGACCGAAGTCATTGCCCTGGTTGCAGACCTTGGGCAGGAGGAGGATGTTGACAAGATTAGAGAAAAAGGGCTCAAGATTGGAGCCAGCAAGGTGTATGTGGAGGATGTGCGGGAGGAATTTCTGAGGCGCTACTGTTTCCCTGCTCTTTGGGCCAATGCAGTTTATGAGGGGAAGTATCCCTTGGCTACGGCCTTAGGCCGTCCCCTGATCGCGGAAAAACTGGTGCAGATTGCCAAAAAGGAGGGAGCCGGAGCCGTTGCTCATGGCTCAACCGGCAAGGGGAATGATCAGGTGCGGTTTGATGTTTCGATTATGGCTCTAGACGGCAAGCTGCAGATTATTGCTCCGGTGCGGGGCTGGGAGTTTAAATCGCGGGATGAGGAAATTCAATATGCCAAAGAGCATGGCATTCCGGTCCCGGCTACTAAAGAAAAACCCTACAGTATTGATATGAACCTCTGGGGCGTCAGCATCGAGTGCGGCGTGCTGGAAGACCCTTGGGTTGAGCCTCCTGAGGATGCCTACCTCATCACCCAATCTGTGTCCAAGGCTCCTTCAAACCCGCGGTATCTGGAGCTGACCTTCGAGCAAGGGGTGCCAGTGGCTATTGACGGCCAGCATTATGGACCGGTGGAGCTAGTAAAAACACTCAATAAGATCGGGGGAGAGTATGGCATCGGCAGATACGACATGGTGGAAAACCGACTGGTAGGCATAAAATCTCGTGAAATCTATGAGGCTCCAGCAGCCACTATCCTTCTGGTCGCCCATAGGGAGCTTGAGTCTTTAGTCCTTGATCGGGAAACTATGCACTTTAAGGAATTGATCGCTACCAAATATGCGGAAATTGTCTACTATGGTCTGTGGCACTCAGAGCTTCGGCAGGCACTGGATGCGTTTTCGAAGGTCTTGCAGGAGCGGGTCTGTGGCCAGGTGCGGATGAAGCTACTTCCTGGGCAAGCTGTCTGTGTGGGGAGAAAATCTCCCTGCTCCCTCTATAGTGAGGACTTGGCTACTTATACTCAGAAGGACATCTTTGATCACCGGGGCGGCGAGTATTTCTGCAAACTCTGGGGTCTGCCCCTGAAGCTGGCCGCTCAGGTCAAAACCAAGGTCAAAAGTTGAGGGTAGGCAAGGTCAGAGGAAGGATAGCTTATCAAAGCCCTGCCCTAATCGCCAGCCAGGATGAAGATTATCGAGACCTATCTCGATCATACCTAACGGCTATAAGACATTGGTTAGGTTTGATTGAAAATTTTATACTTTGCCTTTTCCCGCCATATTCTGCAGTAGGGGTGATGCCTACTGCATCACCCCTACTGGTTGGAAAATAGTCCCTACTTGTTGAGGGCATAGTTAACCATGATTTTAAATCAAACTGAACCAGTGCCTAATCAGGGTTTATTATCAATAGAGATCGGAATAGATTTTGCGATATGAGGTGAATTTTATTCTTTTATGCCTCGAAAAAATAAGAAAGAAAGCATAAAAAAATGGCGAAATCACCCCAAGTCGATTACCAGAAACAACCTAGTGTTTTCGATAAACTCATGGAACCGGTTCAATCTTTTATTGAGAAACAGAATCAAAAATTAACTCCTCATTATCGGGAAAAGTTTTCCTATCAGGAATTTTTCCGATTGCTTATTTTTTATTTTGTTTCAGATATTCCAAGTATTGCTCTTTTACTCAATACTTATTTGAAAAAAGACCTTCTGTCCCCAGAGCTCAAACTACCAAAAGTGCCCCGCAGTACCTTCAATGATACCTTTGAGAGATTTTCGCCCGATCTCCTCAAGGAGGTGTTTATCTATTATCTGCTCACCTGTTTTAAGCGCCGTGAAATGGGCCGAATACAAGGAGAAGTTTCGAGCGGCCAAGATGCACCTGTGTTTTGAATTGAATCGGATGATCCCCGTAAACATCATCATAGGCACCGGCAACTCAAATGAGCGGGATGCCTTACGCCAGATGCTTGTTGCCATAGTAACCTATATTGCAGATCGAGGGTATATGTGCTTTCAACTATTTCATGATATCCTCCAGGCCCAGGCTCACTTTGTTTTTCGGGTCAAATCCAATCTCGTCTATACCGTCCAGGAATCCCTATAGGAGTAAAGCTCAAAAAGTACTGGAAAATCGGAATCCACTGGTTAAGCGCATTGCGAAGCATCTTAGATCATCCATTCGATAATGTGGCTATTGAAATCTTAGCCACTGGTTAGTATCGATTACGCAAAAATTATTCCGTTTTATATTGAGAAGGTCAAACTTGCCCCTAGAGTAAGTTTTTTGGGCACTTGGCCGTGAAATTCCAGGGTCGAATATCGTCGGCCAAGAACCACAGCCACCACATCCGCCACCTTCAGAGGAAGCTCCCTGCCCTCCGGCTCTTCAAACCTAGTGCGCTGACCAAGCTCGCAGATTTCTCCAATGATCACATCCCCCGACTCAGGGCCGCAGCCCCAGTCGTCATCGACTGCCTGCTGGGATGATGAAAGAGCATAAACCCTGCGGGTAGAAGAAGAGCGAATGCTGATAGGATAGCGCCTTAACATAGACTGAAATTCCCGATTATTTTACAATTGGTTTTCATTATACGTGATTATCCTTCGATGTCAAGGAAAGAATGCTAGAGAGAGATTTTAGTAGGCAGGAAACCGGCAAACCGACAACATTGGTATAACATCCTTCCACCCCGATGACAAAGTCCGCTCCCCTGCCCTGGATGCCGTAGGCTCCGGCTTTGTCCATCGGCTCCTGGCTGGCGATATAGCTTTCGATCTCATCCTCGCTCAGGGTACGGAAAGAAACCCATGATTCCACAGATTCAATAATCCGCTGGCCGCTCGCGGTATTGATAACAGCAAGACCACTGATCACCCTGTGCTTGCACCCGCTCAGCCGCTTTAGCATTTTTCTGGCCTCCTGCTCATCCCTTGGCTTGCCCAGAATTTGCCCTTCAAGGACAACGATGGTATCGGCTCCTATAACAACGCCGGCTGATAATAGCTGCTGGCTGCCGCTACCCGATGCTCGGATAGCGCCGGATAAGCGGCTGGCTACAGCCTCAGCTTTGAGCATGGCCCATGCTCTGGCTTTTTCTTCCGGGCTCCCAGGCACATCCTCCTCTTTGGCCTGGCTGGGAATAGTAGTAAATTTCAACCCCAAAAGGCGTAAGATCTGTGCCCGCCGAGGGGAGGCAGAAGCCAGGATAAGTGGAAAATCATGACCGAGCTTTTGGTTAATTCGCTCAATCAAACCCTGGTCGTAAGGGGGTAGTTTAATGATGGTCATGAGAGCTCAATTTTTCTGCTGTTTTTAACACTATCTTCTTTTTCACAATCTGAACCCGATGAGCGGCTTAGCCGATAAAAATTAAGAGAGCTGTAAGGGTTGAAAATTAAATTTTTATTGACAATCGTAATTAACTAAATTATTATTTAATATAATCAGGGCTTAATATAATATCAAAAAATACCAGACAAATTTATTAGAAATTTATTATTATCTTAACCCCTAACTTACTTATTTTGTAGGAATATAGCCATGATAACCAAAAAGTTTATCGCCTCTGCTTTTTTTCTGCTCCTGATAACTCTTCCCTCCCCTGGTCTAACCACTGACCAGCTCAGTCATCATGATTCGGCCAGTCAGTATTTTAAGACTGGAATTTCTCTCTTTGATCAAGGAAATTACGAGCAGGCCCTCTCTGCCTTTCAGAAAGCTACAGAGGAGAATCCAAACTATGCCGAAGCCTACTATAATCTGGCCATTATCTATGATCTCCAAGGCAGGTTCTCTGAGGCCATCGAGGCGTATCGGAAAGTTGTCCAGATCGACCCCCAGGTCGGCACTGTGCTCAAAAACCTGGCTCAGGACTGCTACCTGACTGGAAGACTTAAGGAAGCTATGGACTACATCAAACTGGCCGAATCCCTGGGCAAGCCCGCTGACAAGGATCTCTACAATAAGATCTGGGCCGAGTATAAAGGGCTTGCGGCTCGCCCCAAGACGGCTAGAAATAGCAAAACCAGAGGGAGGATGATTGATGAAGGCCGCAAGCTTCCTCCTCCTTCAGAGGCGCAAGATACCAAAGAACTTGAGAAAATCAATCGACAGATAGAGTCTGCCATTGCCAGCCTGGAGGCAGAGCTAGCCGCACAGCAGCAGCAGAAGGAGAAAGCAGCCAAGCTAATTGATCTTAGCATCAAATACCGCCAGAGGGGAGAAATTGATAAGTCGATTGATGTTCTGACCAAGGCTCTTTCGCTCAGCGCCAGCAAGATGCTGATCTATGCCGAGCTTGGGTTGTGTTACTATTTCAAGGATCGAAAAGATCTCTTTGTACAAAATTTCACTCAGGCAAAGAAAAGCGGCTTTAGGCCATCTAAGTCTCTTAATGATCTATACCTGCAATGCCTGGCCAAGAGGTGATTTTCCCTTGATTTAATTACTAACTATGCTCTGGCACTTTTTTATGCTTTTGCACTTTTTCTCTGAACTTTTGATTTTATTAGATTTTCTATTATGAGGTAACTTTCAAGAAAGTTAAGATATTAAGAAAATTCGCTCTTATTTATTATCTACCATTGAGAGACATAATCCTAATAAGAGCTAAGCCCCTTCGAGGGTTTATGGTTGTTCTGATATAGGGTTTATGGTGTCTGATATATAAGTATATAAGAGCGAGAAAATTTATACAAAGGTATAGTTATTTAGAGTGTAGTTATTTAGTCAGTGTCTTTTGGTCAGTGGCCAGGACCTTGCAGACCAGTTTTTCCTTCTGATTATCGTACATAAAATGCAGCAGGTCATAGGCAATCCTGTGAAATGCTCTCTTGCTAGCCAGCTCCAGCTTCTGACCTGTTGGAAAATCGGCTTTCAGTGGATCGATGCTCTTACCATAATGCTTAACCCGATAGTCAAGGTGGGGCCCGGTTGACAGGCCAGTTGTACCGACATAGCCAATCACCTGCTTCTGCTTGACCCTGGCGCCGCTCTTAATCCCTTCTCCGAAGCGGGAAAGATGGTTGTAATAGGTCTGGTATCCGTTCATGTGCCGAATGACTACCTGATTTCCATTTCCCCCTTCATATCGGGCAGAAACAACCACTCCGTCAGCTACTGACCAGACCGGTGTTCCGGCAGGAGTGGCATAATCAATTCCCAGATGAGGTCTGATACAACCTAGGATCGGATGGAGCCGATGATAGGTGTAGCCAGAGCTGATGTAGTTAAATTGCAGGGGAGCACGCAGGAAGGCTCTTCGCAGAGAAACCCCCTTTAAATCATAATAGTCGCTTCTTCCAAACTCATCCTTAAAGAGGATGGCCTGATGGAGACCGCAGGCGCCATTGTATTCGGCCGCTAAAATATCTCCGTACTGGATAAATTTCCCCTTCAGGAGATACTTTTCAACTACCAGCCTAAACTTATCTCCCTTTTTAAGCTCATTGTGAAAGTCTATCTTCCAGGCAAATATGTCTGCAAATTTCATAGCCAGGCTAGCATCTCCACTAACAGCCATGATGGATTTAAAGAGTGAGTCCTCCATTCGGCCTGAGAGAGCGACCCAATATTTTTCAAGCTCCACCTTCTTTCTGAAGCTGTCAAACTTTCCATCCATCCCCCGCTCGATAATGTAGGTCTCGATCAGGCCGGTGTGGTATTCAAAACGATGGAGGTTTTCTTCTGAATCAAGAGTCAAGGTAAAGGTATCACCCGGCATAACTGTCTCAAAGGGCATGATAGGCTTAAGGTGCTCGATAATGGTATGGATGGTGGATTTTTTAATATTTTTATCAAGCAGGGAACTATATAGGGTATCCCCCTTTTCTAAAACACCACCTATCTGACGAAAATTTTTCTTTTCAACCTTGATTTTTGCTTCTGCGACTTGGGGGCCTATTTTAGAAATAGCAGATGCAGGCAGCACCTTGGGCAAAGAATGGTTAAAGGTAATATCCTCCACCTTGCCTTCTACTATCGACGTAGAACTCATGGGGATAGAGGAAAACATCATGGTCAGAGAAATAATTGCCAGGATACAAAACGTAAGAAAAAGGAATAATCGCAGGTTATTTTTCCTGGCCCATCTTCTTTGATCTCTATTTTGGAACGGCTGATACAGTGCCACGATCAGATTACAGGTATTGTTAAGTTATAAGGGATCGACACCAAGTTTTCTTCGTAAAATTCCATTAACCATGGCTGGGTTTGCTTTCCCGGAAGTTGCTTTCATCACCTGCCCAACCAAAAATCCAAGCGCCTGTTTTTTTCCCCTCTTCAAATCTTCAACCACCAGGGGATTTTCGGCTAACACCGAATCAACGATCTTCTCCAGTTCGGTCTCATCAGAAATTTGAACCAGACCTCTCTCCCGAACAATCAACTCGGCTGGTTTGCCGCTATCAAACATTTCATCAAAGAGCGATTTCGCTATTTTGTTACTTATTATACCTTGCTCAACCATTTTCAGCAAGTCAGCCAGCGCCTTTGGACTTAGCGGACTTGCCGAAGCATCAATATTCCGATTGTTCAGCTCACGTAAGAGCTCTCCCATGACCCAATTGCTGACCACCTTCGGATGAGGAAACAAAGCTACGCACTGCTCGTAATAATCGGCCAAGGAGCGGCTTGCACTCAGCAGCTCAGCATCATAGCGGGGAAGCTGATAATCACGGATGAATCGCTCCACCTTAGCATCAGGCAACTCTGGGAGGCTGGCGCGAAGCTTTTCGACCCATTCAGGGGTAATATGCAAAGGAACCAGATCTGGCTCTGGAAAATATCGGTAATCATGAGCCTCCTCCTTGCTGCGCATAGAAATAGTTCGATTCTGTTCCGCATCCCACAGCCTAGTCTCCTGCACAATCCGCTCTCCCGACTCAAGCAGCCTGATCTGCCTTTGAACCTCATACTCCAGAGCCTTTTGCAGAAAGCGGAAAGAGTTTAAGTTTTTTATCTCAACCTTGGTTCCAAACTTTAATGTACCCTCTGGCCTTACAGAGACGTTAGCATCACAGCGAAGGCTTCCCTCCTCCATATTCCCATCGCAAACCTCAAGATATTGCACAATGCTGCGCAGCTTCTGGAGAAAATCCCTGGCCTCCTTGGGGCTGCGAAGATCGGGCTCGCTCACAATCTCAATCAGAGGGACCCCTGTCCGATTGAAATCAACATAGCTTTTGTTGGCCGAAACATACTCTTCCGCATGAACCAGTTTTCCTGCATCCTCCTCCATATGGATGCGAATGATGCCTATTTTTTTGACCTGACCATCGTCGCCGACAATCTCAATAAACCCATGCTCAGCCAGGGGAGAGGCAAACTGGGAAATCTGATAGGCCTTAGGCAGGTCTGGATAAAAATAATTTTTCCGATCAAACCTGCACCACTCATTGATCCGACAGTTCATAGCCAGGGCTGCCTTGATCGCATATTCTACCACCGTGCGGTTGAGCACAGGCAAAACTCCCGGATAGCCCAAACAAATCGGGCAGACCTGGGAATTGGGGGCAGCCCCAAACCTTGTGCTACAATTGCAGAAAATCTTTGATCTGGTCAAAAGCTGAGCATGAATCTCAAGCCCAATGATTGCTTCGTAGGTCATGAAATACCCTATTCTACATGAAATACCCTAATCTTAGAAGATCAAAGAGAAAAATATCAGGACGTTGCTAAATATTAAACATCAAGAGTTATGTCGGGACGTTAGTTATCTTAGGACGTTGTTTATGATAGTCGGTATTTTGCTCAAAAGTATAGGCAACCTGAAGAATTTTATCTTCCTGAAAATGACCAGCTAGAATTTGCAGGCCAATAGGCATTCCCTGACTGGAAAAGCCGCAAGGTAGGGAAATTGCGGGAACGCCAGCCAGATTAGCCGAGATAGTATAGATATCAAGCAGATACATCTGCAAGGGGTCGTCGATTTTTTCGCCGATGCCAAAAGCGGGAATAGGAGAAGTAGGGGTGGCCAGACAATCGACTTTTTGAAAGGCCTCCTCAAAATCCCGCTTGATCAAGGTTCTAACCTTCTGGGCCTTCAAGTAGTAGGCATCGTAGTAGCCAGCGCTAAGAGCATAGGTTCCCAGCATGATCCGCCGCTTGACCTCTGAGCCGAACCCACCTTGCCTAGTATTTTCGTATAACTCCACTAGGTGGGAAAAATTCTTTTCCCTAAATCCATACTTGACCCCGTCATAGCGGGCCAAGTTCGAGCTTGCCTCAGCTGTAGCCAGAATGTAGTAAGTGGCCACAGCATATTCGGTATGGGGAAGGCTCACTTCCTCAACCTCAGCTCCAAGCTCCTGCAAAAGCGAAATCGCTTGCCGAACCCTCTCTTCTACCTCCCTGTCCACCCCTGTCTGAAAATACTCTACAGGAAGGCCGATTTTTATCCCCCGCACATCGTTAATCAATGACTTATGAGCAACAGGAGCAGGTTTATTGACCGAAGTTGAATCAAGAGGATCATACCCGCTTATGGCTTCAAGCATCAGGGCACAGTCAGTAACGTCTTTGGTAATGGGACCGATCTGGTCAAGGGAGGAAGCATAGGCCACAAGGCCGAATCGAGAAACCCGGCCATAGGTAGGTTTTAAACCAACTACGCCACAAAAACTGGCTGGCTGGCGGATCGATCCGCCCGTATCAGACCCCAGGGAGGAGATGGCTGCATCCGCGGCCACGCTGGCTGCTGACCCGCCGCTTGAGCCGCCTGCAACCCGGCTAAGATCCCAAGGATTTCGGGTGCAGCCAAAATGCGAAGTCTCTGTAGAGGCCCCCATGGCAAACTCATCCAGATTCGTCTTGCCAATGATGACCGCCCCCTGCTCCCGAAGTCTCCTGATAACTGTAGCTTCATAAGGAGGAATAAAGTTACCCAAGATCTTCGAGGCACAGGTTGTTTTTACTCCACGGGTACAGATATTGTCCTTGATCGCCATCGGAATTCCCAACAAGGGAGAATTCGCACCTGAATCAGCCAGCCTTCTATCAGCCTGGCGTGCCTGATCCAAGGCTCCCTCCGCATCCACCGTTATAAACCCGTGGATGAGGTGATCCACCTCCTCGATTCGATCAAGAACCGAGCTGACTAACTCTACTGATGAAATCTCCCTATCCTGAAGCCTACTTGAGGCCTCATGGAGAGAGAGCTGATATAGCTTTTTCCCTTCTGTCTTCACGCCCTGCTAACTCTTCACTTCATCGACAACTAAATAAACGCTCTCATATTAGACGCCAGATGATAAAAATTCTAAAAGAAAGACATTCGTATTTCTGAACCTCACAAGACTCTATTTCTTCCTTAAAAAGGAATAGAGGCGGGGCATCTAATAAAATGTCATCTAAAATGTCATCTAATAAATGATGAGCAAACTGATTAATCAAAGAAAAATAATCAAAGAAAAAGAGGGGAGGAACTTAACTACTAACCCCCTGTTACCCCCCTCTTAACTATTTCTCCTCTGCTTACTTTTTTCTACTCCACTGCCTCTCTCAAACCCTTGCCCGCCTTAAACTTAATAGCCTTTTTCGCGGGTATGTGCAACTCCTCCCCTGTCTGTGGATTTCTACCAACTCGGGCTTTGCGCTCAGTCACAGAATAGGTACCAAAACCAATCAAGGTAACTGGCTCTCCCTTTTGCAAAGCGGTTTTTATCCCATCTGTCAGAGCCCCCAATGCCTTTTCTGCGGCTGCCTTACTAATGCTTGCTTCAGTAGCCATCTTGTCTATCAAATCAGCCTTATTCACCTACTCATTCCCTCCTTTCTGTTTGAAGTACGATTTTTCAGTATAAATATACTAGTAGATCAGTATTGTCAAGCTTTTTTGTCAATCACCCTGAAGTTTTTCTCTTTTTTTACCTGCCTAAGATCAGCCATATTTTCGTTTTTATGCTTTAACATTATGTTTTATCAGGACAAATTGACCATAGCCAATTGATTTTATGTAAGGCCCTAAGTATAGATTCTGCTGGATTTGAAATCGGAAAAATTTCCCCTTCTGATAGGCAGATATATATGGTATAATTAAATCCAATAGTTCAATTTATCCAAACTCAAGGAGATCATATGTCTCGGTACGCTGATAAGCTTTTCTGGGTTGTTATGGTTATCATTGTCTTGGTGATCGGCTTTCTCAGCTATGTTACCTTTTTCTATCAAACCTCATCTGTTCAATCAGGAGGAGCCAATACTCAGCAGCCGATCGACTCAAAACCACAGCCGCCGCTGGCCGCAAAGATTAAAAATCTCTATGTCTGTGCTGATGAGGCCACAATCAGATCCACGCCCGCAGAGAGTGGCCAACCAATCCAGCCTGCCAAAAAGGGTGAGCGGATAGCAGTCATCGGAGAGGAAAGGGATTGGTTTAAAATAAAAATGACTGGAGAGAAAACCGGTTGGATTGAAAAGAAAAATGTCTGCGACCAGCCGCCAAAATCTACCAAAGAAGTAAAGCAGGAGGCAAAACAGGAGGCCAAAACCATGCCACCCTCCCCTCCTCAGCCACCAGTAACAAAACCAGCAAACCCAACCCCACCCTTGACTCAGCCACCCATGCAGGAGTATCCTGCTGGAGCCGCAGACTCAGTCGAAAGCCTAATAGATGGCCTGCTTGAGCGAATCAATTCGCGGACCCAGATGCAGTTTGGGCAACCCCTTTTCAATGATTACACTATGCTCGACTCTGGCATGCGACTTGAGGTAAAAGCCACCAGTGCCTGGAAACTCCTCCCTCAAAACTATAAGACCCAGGTTCTTCAGGTTCTCAGCAACCAGTATACCCTAATTGCCTGCAATATAGCCAAAATCGTCAACTGTACACCCAATAATACCCCTTCAATCAGCATCATTGATTCGTCCGGCCATGAAATCGCTTACCAAAACCCCAGCGGCTCACAGATTCTGGAGTAAAGGGCCAAAGTAAAGGGCCAAATAAGGAAGATCAAATAAGGATAATGAAATATTACACCGAATAAAGAAATAATGTTAAAAGATGATTTATGAAAAATAGTCATTGACGACGGGAGCATATCTGGTGAAGCCGATAAATATCAATATTCCAAACCATATAAATATTCCAAACCGGAAAATCCTACAGAAGCAGTACGAAAGCTGTCTCTCCCAGCGAGAAGGTGTCCTAGACGAGCTTCAACAAAGAATGAAGATGCTTCTAAGTTGCAGCTGCGTTCACTCAACTATAAAGGCTAGGGTTAAGTCTTTTGAAAGTTATTACCATAAAATCCTAAGGAGGATGCGGTGCGCGGCAGAAGAGCAGAATCAGGATTTGCGCATCACCGATATTCTGGGTATGAGAATCATCTGCCCCTTCCTGGACGATCTTGCCTTGGTGGAAAATCTCATCAGGAGAAATTTTCAGGTAGTTGAGGTAGAACGCAAAGGGGCTCACCATTCCTTTAAAGAGTTTGGGTATGAGTCAATTCACTTTCTCATTGAAATCCCAGATGATATTCTCTCTCGATTTGAAATCAGAGAAAATCTGGTCTGTGAGGTCCAGATCCGCACTATCTTGCAGGAAGCCTGGGCAGAGGTCGAACATGAGCTGATTTATAAAGGTGAGTTCACTCCGTTCGATGAGCCTCTCAAACGAAAACTAGCGGCTATAAATGCTAATCTAACTCTCTCAGACATTATTTTTCAAGAAATTCGTGACTATCAGCGGCAATTGCGCGATCAGTTGAAAAAACGAAGAGAAAGTTTTTTCAAAAAAACCCAGATTGACACCCTTCAAATCGGCTCTGAACATAAGAGGAAAATCGTATCCGAACTTGAGACTCAAACCAAGGGAGAAATCGGAAATTCTTACATCGGCCATCAGCAAGATAATATCGACAATCTATTATTGAAAGCCCTAAATGCCCATAACTCCAATCAGTTCGATCTAGCCGTAGACATTTATACCTCTATTCTCAACCTTAAACCGCAAGCCTACATTCAGGCCATCATTTATATCCATCGCGGCATGGCCTATTTTGCCGCCTCCAATTACGAGCAGGCTGTAAACGATTTTTCAGCAGCTACGCAACTTGACCAGAAAAACGACAAAGCCTTTTACTATCGAGCGCTGGTTCACAGCACCATGCAGAACTACCATAAGGCTTTGGAAGATTTTAACCAATGCCTCTCCCTTAATCCCTATCAGTATGATCCGCTCTACAGCCGTGCCCAGGTCTATTTTCATCTCGGTGACTATCCAAAGGCCTTGGCTGATTGTGAACAGGCGCTCAATATTCACCCTGAGTCTGAGCAGGCCAGAAAATTTCGGGAGATGGTGATGGCCTATCTCCACCTCTAACTGTCCACATCTAACCGGGTTCTATTGCTAAGTGGTCCTTTCGCTAACAAAGCGCACAATTTTGGCGACCACAGAAGGGGGCCGCCCATGCGATTGATTGGGTAATTGGATCTGCTTCCGCGCACCGGGCCAGGAAAGCACTAAGTGCAGCACAGCAGATCAATTACCCAATAAAGAGAAAAGTTTGGGATAGCCTTTGCGATAGCCTCTTAATTTAAGGCCGATAGCCTCTTAAATTTAAGGCAGCGTGTTTTTGGTCAAACTTCACTTGAAGCCATATTTTGATCAAACTTCACCCACGATCTCTGATAACGCTCGATGAGCTCTTCCAGATTAATGGGCTTGTTATTCAAATATCTCCAAAAGGAGGTGAGAATAATATCTGACATATCATCGGCATGATATATCCCAAGCTGGTTAAAATATTGGGTAAGGGGTGAGTGGGTGCGCCACAATTCCCAACAGTTCTTAATTGAGGTGCCAAGACCGTAGTGAAACATACGTACAGAGCTTTCTTTTTCATTCCTGATCTCATCAATTGCCAGGGGGCCAAGCATATTGTTGAGCTCGGTAAAGCATTCGTCTAAGTTTTTTGGAATAGCCATGCCTTCACCCTCCCTGCTTTCCATATAAACTCTTCATGGTCTACTGGTCAGAACCTATCCGCTAAGACTCACTATCTTAAGACTCACTCTCTACTCTATCTTTAAAAACTCTATCTTTAAGAGCTTAAGAGAGCTTTCGTCGATTATATTCAGATAGGCTCTAAATTATGCCCTATCCCCGACTATATCTCACTCTCTTTCTAAAAAGCCTGATTTCCCCTGTACTATTTTGCGCTATTGGCTACTTTTATCCTCCTTTTAATATTATCAGTCTCCGATTAATATTAGATTAATATTATCAGTATCCGACCATAATAAATTATAACCTTTTGATCAGATAAGCACCTCGCTTGTCCAGCCCAGGCGAACCGCTTGCGCTAGTTGGAGTAAGTTACAGATCTTTATGGTCAGGCACTTCCTACTTATGTTGTGGGTGAAGATGGGCCTGCCTTTTGACCTGCCCCAACAGCTTGCGCCCCAAGAGTTTTGGCGCTACTCTCTGCCCTAACTTCGGCTACCAGATCGCTTATCTGCTCACTAGCCTCGGCAGCCATCTCCCTAACCTTCCCGCTGATGATCATTCCTCCCTTGATTGCCGACTTGACTACAGGCCGAAGCAGATGTCCAACGAGTGGTAAAATAACAGGCGCTACTAAAGCTACACCTGCGCCAACTAATATAGCCGGCCCCCACCCTTTGGTCATCTTTTCCACAAAGGCCATGTATTTTCACCTCCTCCCCCAAAAGATTTTTAAGAGGCGATGTTAATTAATCTTTTTCTTTTCCTGTGGAAAAAATTCCTTACCTCCCTCACATCTTTCGTCTTGTCTCATCATCTTTCGGCCTATCTCATCGCCCTATCTCAAAGATATATCGACAAAAGATGTATCGACCACCTACGCCCTTTTCCCGCATGATAAGTTTTCTTGATTTTTGTTATTTTAATCCCTTTTCTATCAAAGTCAATACCAGAAGACAATAACGAATTTGCCCTCCCAGCATAAGATTACAGCCCCCTAGAATTAAGGACTTATCCCTTAGTTATCCACACCTGGCCCTGATCCGACAATCTGAATCCGTTCCCCGCCCTCGATCACCTCACCCACAATGGCCGATGGCAGAGGATAGCGGCTTTTGAGCTCATTCAAAAACCGCTCAGCCAAGGCTGCCGGAAGAGAAATTAGAAGGCCACCTGAGGTTTGGGGATCGGTGAGTAGGTCCTGAATCTCCTGAGCTATGGATCCAAAGCCGATCAGATAGTTTTGCACAAACTGCCGATTACGATAAGCTCCAGCCGGAATTAGCCCCAGCCGAGCATAATCAACCGCTCCTTCAAGGAAGGGAATTTGCTGAGCGTAGAGCCGAATAGTACAACCAGAGCCATTGACCATCTCCCGCATATGCCCAAGCAGACCAAAGCCGGTGATATCCGTGCAGGCATGGACCTCATACCTCTCATCCTGCATAAGCTGAGCCGGAAGCTTATTCAGGCTGCTCATCGAGCGGATCATAGCCTGAACATGTTCAGGACTAGCCATTTCAGCCTTCAGGGCCGTGGCTATAATCCCTGTCCCGATAGGCTTAGTCAACACTAGTCTGTCTCCCGGCCTTGGAGTGTTATTTCGGATGATTTTCTGGGGATGAATGAGCCCGGCCACTGACAGGCCATATTTAATCTCCTCATCCTCAATGCTGTGGCCGCCAATTAAAGGAACCTCAGCTTCGGCTAAAGCCGCTGCTCCCCCCCGCAAGATATCTTCCAGGATCTCGATTCCAAGGCAGCGAATAGGAAAGGCCACGATGTTCAAAGCCGAAATTGGTGTGCCGCCCATAGCATAGACATCACTTAGGGAGTTGGCCGCGGCTACTTGCCCAAAATCGTAAGGATCATCCACAATAGGGGTGAAAAAATCTACGGTCTGAATCAAGGCCATATCCTCGGAGAGCTGATATACCCCTGCATCCTCTGCCTGACCAAATCCGGCCAAAACCCTTGGATGTCCTGCCTGCTGCGGCAGACGGGCCAGCAAGGCCTGTAGGTCACCCGGACCTAGTTTAGAGGCTCAGCCAGCAGATTTGACGCCTTGCGTCAATTTAATTTTGTCCTTTCTGCTCATACCACTCTATCAGCTCCTGTTATTAGTATTAAGCGCTTTTTAAAATACCCCTGCTCCTCGCCGGATACTTCTCCTCACTGCATGATGATCCGCTCCGCTCCTGCATAAATATTCATCTTGCCAGAGCGCAAAAATCCGATCAGGGTCATGCCTAATCTCCTGCTGAGACCTACTGCCAATGAGCTGGGAGCAGAGACCGAAACAACAATAGGAATGCGGCCACGAGCTGCTTTTCGGATCAGGGTATAATTGGTCCGCCCGCTCAAGAACAAAATTTTATCCTCAAGCTCAACTCCGGCAAGTAGAGCCTGCCCGATAGCTTTATCCAAGGCATTATGCCTAGCCAGATCCTCAGAACAGAAAAGGAAATCGCCCTGCCGATCAAAAATACAGGCCGCATGGGCTGCTCCGGTAAGAGCAAAAAGAGCCTGCCTATGCCTAGCCTGACTCTCAATGCCTTGCAAAGCCGACAAGGGAATTCGTACCCCAGAGTCGATCATACCCAAAGGGGAAGAAATCCGCCTGATGATCTCAGCCTCATCCCCTGACGGCTCTATCGGTGAGCACTCGGCAGAATCAACCCAGGAGGAAGGAGATTGAAACCCGCTGGCCACAGCACCAGATATGGAAATTGGCTCAAACCAAAGGCCGATTGTATTCCTCTGCGGATCAAATTCCTCCCACCGAAGCCCTCCATCCCTCCATGAAGAGGGCAAAAGCCCTTCGGTAAAGCAAAAGCCAAGGGCCAACTCCTTCTCCTGCCCAGGAGTGCGCATCAGGGTTGCATAGGCCGCACCGTTCACCCTAATCAGCAGGGGAGCTTCCCGAATGACTTCATCCCAGGCTAAGCTTCCCTCCCCATTCCCTATCCTGGTAACTTCAAAAGATGTATGATCACTCATAGATATACGATCACTCATATTACTACACTTTTGCAGAACTCTCCCCATGCCTTGAACTTCTTGAAAATTATCTTTCATACCAAACCCACTAAAATCAAGGGTTCAGAGAAAAAGTGCAAAAGTATAGTCATATTATATAATCACTCAAATCATTGAGACCCCTTCAACAGGAATCGCTCTTATATATCAGACACCATAAACCCTATATCAGAACAACCATAAACCCTCGAAGGGGCTATTAGGGTTATGTCTCTCAATGGTAGCTAATAAATAAGAGCAACAGGAATATAATCTCTCATCTGTCTTTTCGTTCATTTCTCTCTCAAGTTGCCCCTTTGATCCGCCCCTGTCTCATCTTCTGATCCGCCTGCAGAGGAGCGGCGATCCTCACGGGCGATCTCACGCTTCCATCTCATAAGCTGAAACGTTCCACCAGCCACAGCGACAAAGATGACCACCCCGGTAAAAAATAAAGACTTGCTGCTCAGATAAAGCTTGGCTAAAATTAGGATGGCCAGAATCAGAAATACCCCTCCCATGAGGGCTAGAAAAATACACGAGAGCACCAACCCCAGCTTTCTCCTTCGCTGGCCGTGCAAAAGCCGCAATAAGATATCATAAGAGCCAAATACAAGTACCAGCCCCATGATATACAATCCAAAAGAATCAAACATAAGATCCGAATTCATCCCTCTTCACCCCTCGCGGGCATCACCTTAGCGCTATTTTCTGCTTACTTTTTGGCTGATTAGCAAATCGGCTTGCTGATTAGCGAATCGGCTTATTTTTTTATATCAACCCTATAATTATCCAGTACTTATCAGTACCATATCATTTCCAGCCCCCTTTGGCAAGCCGAGAGCAAACCCTGTGAGCATAGAAAATAAAGAAAAAAAGAAAATAACTAAATGCTTCTTTCGCAAACTGCGTAACACAAGTGCACAGCGGATCAATTAGGCTATCAATTGTAGCTCGCGGACCTTGTGCCCGCTCCCAGCTTGCGCGCTTTGTTAACGAAATAATCACTAAGTGGTTTCCTCGTAAAGTGCGATAGCAGCTCCAATTACCCCATCAATCGCAGGAACGGCCCCCATATGGTTGCCAAAATTGCATGCTTTGTTAGCGAAAAAAACCACTATTCGGCTACGATAAAAGAGCCAGTATAGCCCATAGCCTCAAGCTCACGTAAGGTCTTGCGGGCTGAGGCGATGCGGCTAAATGGGCCAACCCAAACCCGATGAAGCAGCACAGAATCCGGTCTCTGATAAACTACCTGCCGGATCGGATAGTATGGAGAAAGCTGCTGTTGGAGACGATCTGCATTGGCCTGATAGAGAAAAGCCCCAATTTGGATAAAGAAATCAGCCCTCTGCCTATCTTCCTGATCAGGCAGCCGAACCAACTCGATCCTTACTGGTGCTAGACCATCCTCAGCCATGCCCAGAGCACAAGCCGCACCATACGAGAGATCAAGAATTCTATCTTTAACAAAAGGCCCTCGGTCGTTAATCTTGACTATGAGAGATTTCTGATTCTTCAGGTTGGTTATCCGGGCATAACAACCTAAGGGGAGATAGCGGTGAGCCGCACTATTCTTATACATATCGTAGACCTCTCCATTGGCGGTCCTTCGGCCATGAAACTCAGCACCATACCAAGAAGCAATCCCCTCCTCCGTATAGTTGAGGGGAAAGTCAAGACTCTCTCGCGGTGGAGGCTTCGGAAGGCGAACCGATCTAGCTGCACAGGCCAGGCAGGTAATACAAACCAGAAAAATCAAACTATATCGCCATAGAGGAGGAAAAAAAACCATAATTTATTATTTACCATTTTTCAGATTGGAGAATCAAGGCGAAAAAGCATAAAAAAACGGAGCGATTGCATGAGAAATTGTTTAGCCAATAATATCAAGATGTTAGTGTTTTTTGCCAAGGGCAAGAGCAGATTCCAAATTACGCGATCAATTGTATGGTAATTATCCAATCAATTGTATAAGCGACCCTTTTGTCCGATGTAGGGGGCCGCCCAAATTGGGCAATCTATTAGCAAGAGGACCGATGAGTAGATTTTCAGGCAATCGCCCTGGCATAAGATTTTCAAACAATCGCTCTGGCATAAAAACTCATTTCACTACCGACACTTTTTTATCGTCATGCCCGCGAAAGTGATAATCCATAGTATAATTGCAGCAACCCTGTGGATTTCCGCCCACGCGAGAATGACATGAAATGCCTGCACTTTCAGTCCGTATACAAAACCGGAAGATAAAATGTGTCCAGTAGCAAGAAACTCATTTGGGAGAGAAGGGTCCCCGGCTCGTCCTTTGCCGGGGACCCTTGGACCGGCATGTCGCCTTGCCGGTATGGGGTGAAGAGGGTTCGGTAATTTTTCTATCCCGGACCACAACAGAAAAAATTTTCTCTTCCTCAGCCTCAAAGTTCTGAGGTCAGAAAGAGTTTACATCATTGCTGGGATTAGCATACAGGACCTTACCCTGGCCCTGCTAAAGATAAATAATGCACTCTAATTTTATATGGCCTTAGCAGGCAGGGCATTGCCTCCTGGGCTATGCTCCTGATTCCCCTTGAGGCCATACAGCCTAAACATGCAGGGTATTGCCTGGGGCAAAAATAAAATTTTCATCCTTAAATTGTATAACATCTTATTGTATAAGATGTTGTTTCTTATAATTAAGAATTAATATATTATTGTATAATTAAGTCAATATATTCTTGCCCACAAAACACATAGAGGGCGGTATCTTAAGACCAAAACGTCTCAACGTCTTCTTCCAATCCACAGATCAGCTCAATAGTTTCCTTTTTGGCAGCCATGTTTTTCAAAGCCGCGCAGTATTGACGAAGCAAACTTACGGCCTTGTCTGCCTCTGATTTATAAGAAAGAGGAATGACCTTCCTAGATATCGCTTGAGACAGTTTCTGCCGCAGGCTAAAACCTGGCTTCTCCCTCATATTTTCAAGAGCGGAAACTATCCTGGCTGGCTTCATATTATCCTCTTCTTTCGATCTTTTCATCTCCCACACCAGCCTGGTCATTGACAAGACATCTTCCAGCACCTCACGGTCATCTCTAAAGTATTTGCGGGCCGTGTCTACGATTGTATCGAGACGCTCTTTTTCCTCCTTTTTGCCCAGGATACAGAGCAGATAATACATCTGATCAAGGTCCTTTTCCTCAACCGTAGTCCGAAGATCAAGGAGGGCCGCGGCACGCAACAAGTTCTGAATCTTGACACTAGTGCGGTCACTGACAAGGTAATTAGGCTGCTCCGGATCCGAGGCTCTAACTTCTTCCATATATCGTCTTACAATGTAATTTTTGAGGAAAATAATATAGTCAGGAATCTCAATGCGCTGGCTCTTGACCACCTCTTTCAGAGCGCACAGCTCACTCAGTTTGATCTTTTCCTTCGGATCAACTACCTGACCCTGATTAGCCTGGAAAACATGATCAATCAGTACCTGAAGATATAGATTCTTATTCTCCGGTATATAACTCTTGTATAAAAAGCGGTCTAAAACCGCCTCCAGCACCTCAGTAGCCCGAACATAATTAGCTGTGGCGATCACAGTGTTTAGCGGTGAGATGATTTGATTTTCACCATTCGTGAACCTTCTTTCGTTCAGCAGCGAGAGCAAAGAGCGAAGCAGCATATCACTAGCATCGAAAACCTCATCCAGAAAGGCAAAATCCGCCAGCACAATAGAACCATCGACATTGTGAACCAGCTTTCCTCGCTCCTTGAGCTGGATAAGATCATAGGCTCCGAACAGATTGTCGGGCATGGTATCTTTGGTAAGCTGCTTCTCAAATATAGTTACCCGATCAAAGCAATTGAAGATCTGCCTTGCTTGAAGACTCTTGGCTGTACCGGTACGGCTGAAGAGGAGCTGATGCTCTTCAGTGAGAAGAGCGTAGAATGACTGCCGAATGATTTCTCGCCGGCCGACAATCTGATGGCTGACAAACTCAATCAGCGTATTGATCTTTTTAGCCGTCTCAAAAATGACCTCCAGAGGCTCCTCCTCTGGAGGAGTATAGGCCACTGCTTTAAGTTCAGTTCTCATCTTTCACCAACCTAACTCGATTCCCTTGCACCCAGATATTAATTCCCTTACACCCAAATATTACACCTAGACTTCTATTTTTATTTTACTGTACATCTTGCAATATTAATGCCATATAAGGATGCAGCTAGTTAAAAATTTTTCGCTCTTCATCCTACTTGCCTGAAATAGTCAGATTTATCAATCTGCTAGCAAGTACCGCGCTAGCAGGTACACAGAAAGTCTCTAAGTCTGCAAAAATAAATCAATGTCTGCGAAGATAAATCAATTCGCATTTTTGCCATAAAAAGATAACCGCAAAGAAAGCAAATCATGTCTCGTCCAAGGATTAATAAAAGGAAAGGATAATTATTGCATTTTTGCCTATCAATTGCCAAAATGCAAAATCAAACTTTTTGATGAAATTATTACTCCTAATTTACTAAAAATAATCATTGAATTGATATAAATTAAACTCTTTTGCTTTCTTTAGTAGCCGATTATCCAATGAAAAGCCGATGTTATTCCAGTGAAGCCAATTTGTTGATTATTTTGTAAGAGTTAAAAACTATGGAAAATAAAATTATGCAGCCCTGCTTGAAAATGAGTGTAAAAATCTGTCTTATATCTGCCCTCTTAAAAAAAACTCTTATCCTCATAGCCGCGGCGGCGACACTAATCAGTCTGCTCCTGCCGCAAAATAGCCTAGTTTCAGCCGCTCCCCTAAGCGGTCGAAGAAAAATGCCTCTGAGCCTTCAAACCGCTGCTCCCCTGAGCGATCGAAGGAAGCTTCAGCTCAGAGAAAAATCAAGACCGATTGGGCAAGAAAAAGCCTACCCCTACCCTGACCATAACCCGGCCCTGGCCCTGGATAATCGGGGGAATATGTACCTAGTCTGGGAGCGCGGCAATGAGCTTTGGTGGGCAGCCAATCGAGATGGCAATTGGATCATCTGCCAGAAGATGCCAGGGCAAGGAGGAACCCGGCCTGTTTTGATCTATGAACAGAATCTGAGCCTAGAGAAGGGCGCGTCTTCGCCAGATCAAACCATCTCTGAGGATTATGAGGATGATGATGTAAACCGCAAGCCTTCCGGCACTCTTTTTTGTGTCTGGGAAACCTTGACCTATCCCAAAAGGCTTATGGGGTCAATAGGCTCGATCGGCGAAAGTGGAGTGGTTTCCTGGAGCAAGCCGCTTCAGCTCACCAAAGATGACTATCATGATTATCGAGTGGCGCTGGTTGCTGACAATGCTCACCGTCTCCTGATGCTCTGGCTCCAGCGGGCATCTCTTGACGACGATGCCGATCTCTATTATCAGAATATTACCCTTCAACCTATCGGCTGGAATCAGCAGCCGCGGCCGATCGGCTCGGATCAGACCGAGCTGTTGACCGATGCGGCTACTCAGGTGGCGCATCAGGAGGCTGTGGCTAACCAATCGCCTTGGGTAGGTCAGGGGGGAGGGCTACCTGAAGATCCGATTGAGGTGGTTGATCCCACCTCTCCGCAGGTTACCGCTGGCTGTGTGGAAATAATCTTAGCCAAATTAACCCTTGAGTTTCCCACGCTGATCCCTATTTTCGGAAGGGGTATCGGGGTTGAATTGGCTAACTTTAGCTGTGCCAATTCAGGCTTTCGGCCAGTGCAAAACCCCTCTTTTCGGACTCCGCTAGTCCTGGATGAGCTGGCGCTTGACCTTGAGCTCGGCTCTCACCTGGAAGTCGGCTTATCTCTTTTCTCCTCCGGCCAGGTAGCGATCCACAAAAACCCTCCTGCGGATCACTCCCCTGTCGAACAAACCATAGCCACCTATGGAGGAGCCACCGACTTTACCTACCTCTCTCATCCCATCCCCCTGTCTATCGGTGGAGCCTGGCTTGGGGCCTTCAGGATAGGCCAAGCTTTGGCCGCAGGCGCTTCGGTCTCCTTGATCAAAAGGCCCAATAACCCTCAACGTCCCCAGGAACTTTTGATCTATATTATTCTCGAGGCTGGTCCCGAGGCGGTATTAAACCATTTTTTCGGGGAAAGGATTGAGGGAGTAGCTACTGCCGAAATCGCGGCTGAGCTCTACCTCAGCCTCTCATCTGGGCCACCGATTATTACTCAGGCTAGGGCGATCCATGTAACTGGAGCGCTCCGAGCTGGCGGTGAGTGGGGCGCTCTGGTAGGCAGATACCACGAAGACTATAGATTGAGCGAATCAACCAGGAGCATTGATCCTAACTCCTTTCCGGCATTTAAAAAATGGTTTGATCCAAACTCTGCTCAAGATCCTAACTCTGTCCAAAAAGCTTTTCGCTTCTCTGCGGCCAAGCCCATAAGCGTGAGCTCAAAGAAAGATAAGCTCATCAAGACAATCTCCTCTCTCACGGGAGAGGGAGATGCCCCGGTATCTGAAATGATCGAATGGGTCAAAGAGCCTCTCATCGGCACAGGCTTAAGGGCAGAAGGAAAGACGGTCCTGGCTGATATCTCAGATGATATCTATAACGATGGGCCGCCTTCGGTGGCCAAATGCCGATCATCAGGAGAAATTATTGTCGTCTGGACCAAGGCCCTTGCTGCCTCAAGGCTTGGCACCAAGCTCTATGCGGCCACCTATGCTGAGGCTGAGGATAAGTGGAGCAGCCCGACCGAGATTACCCCCCAGGTCAGCTTTAACCACGATCCATCTGTAGTATTTGATTCTTATGGAAACCCGATGGTTGTCTGGGCGAGGGCATCGAATGAGGGGCTTTCCTATGAGGAAAGCTCGGTTAAGAAAATCCTTGATGCGCTTGGGCAGACAGACCTTTTCTATTCGCGGCGAATAGGGGGAGAGTGGACAGCACCGACTCCCTTGGCTACACTCCCCGGCACTGATGGGCAGGTGAGCCTTGCTGCCGGCCCTTGCGGGGAAATAGCGGCGGTGTGGATCAATCAGACGGGCAAAGAGTTTCTCCTCTATGGCTCGCTTTGGACCAAGGCCTCAAAGCAGTGGAGCAAGCCGCGATCTATTTCCAGGGCTATTGTGGCCGAGCATCCCCTGGTTATCTACCAAGCCAAAAAGCCTTTCGTGATTTGGGCTCAGGATAGCGATGGACAGCTTGAGACCTCAGATGATTGGAGGCTGTATTTTTCCACCTTGGATGGCCCAGCCTGGCACTGCCAGAGGCTTTCGCTTCCCGATGAGCAAAAAAGAAGAAGAGAAAGGCGCCTTTCTCTTCATCTCGGTGAGAGGTGATCGATTTGCTCACTAACTTCTTTCTCCGCTCCGATGATGTGGCTCAATATTCGGTGTAATTCTTTAATTTCAAATGGCTTTGTGATTATATCTCGAAAGCCGTACTTTCTATAGTCTGCCATGATGGGATCATGTGAATAGCCGCTGGTAACAATCGCTTTCACCTGTGGATCAAGCTTTAGGAGCTCCTGAATCGTATCCTTTCCCCCCATTCCTCCCGGGATGGTCAGATCCAGGATAACCACATCAAAGGGCTCTCTCTTCTCTTGGGCTCTCTTGTAGAGGTCGATCGCTTCAGACCCTTCACCGACACAATAGACCTCATAGCCAAGATAGGTCAGCGTCTCACCAACCATGTCTCTGACGCTTCGCTGATCGTCCATGAATAAAATCCTCCCCCGGCCCGAGTAAGGGATATCCTCTGCCAGCTCCTTCACGGCAAAGATTTCTCTCTCTGAAGCCGGAAGATAAACAGAGAAAATACTTCCAACTCCCAGCTCTGATTTTACAGTAATACATCCTGTATGTTTTTTGACAATAGAATAGGTAATGGCCAAACCTAACCCACTTCCAGTCTGTTTGGTAGTAAAATAAGGATCGAATATCTTCTGGAGATTCCCTTCCGGTATACCGACCCCATTATCCTTGATCGAAATCTTTATATACCGGCCATCTTTCAAGGGTAAATTATCTTCTGCACTCACCACCAAGTTTTCAGCGCAAATATCGATCAGCCCGCCATTGGGCATTGACTGGTCAGCATTAATGATCAGGTTACTGATTACCTGCCTGATCTGCCCCTCATCGATTTCCCCCCACCACAGATCATCAGGCAGAGAGAATCGGCATCCTGTCTTAGAACCGCTCAGGACAAAGGCTGCCGTCTCCTTAATCAGCTTTGATAAAGAGGTGGCTTTTCTCCTTGGCTCTCCCCCCTTGGAGAAGGTTAAAAGCTGCTGGGTCAAGCTCTTGGCCTGATGGCAGACTCTTTCAGCCTCCTCCAACACCCTGAGGGCACTCTTTCCCGATCGGGCGTAGAGCTTTCCCAAAGAGATATTTCCCAAAATCGTGGTCATCAGGTTATTAAAATCATGAGCAATTCCACCGGCCAAAATACCGATGGATTCAAGTTTCTGGGTTCTCTGTAATTCTTCTTCTCTCTTCTTGCGGTCAGATATGTCCTTGAAACTTTCCACCATGCCAATCAGATGGCCACTCGGCCCACGCAAAGGAGTAGCGGTCAGAATGACGGGAAACCTGCAGCCATCGGCCCGAGTCAGCTCAAGCTCATATTCAAACCGTTCCTCAGCGCCGAGGATATGAGATAGGGGACAGTCAGCCGTGTTGCAAAGAGAGTGGGGGAATACCTCATGACATGCTTTCCCGACCACCTCATCCCTGCTCATGCCGAGCATGTTGCAAAAGGTGTCATTTGCCCGAAGGAGCCTTAACTCCTTATCGATCACACACATTCCATCGCCGCTGGCGTTGAAGATCAGATCAAGTTCTCTGTAGGCAACTGTAACTGTCTCCTCTGCTTGCTTGCGCTCGGTGATTTCATGCTGAAGTTGTTTGTTGACTTCCTGTAATTGGAAGGTGCGCTTTCTTACCAGATCCTCAAGGTGATCCCGGTATTTGGCTAATTCCATCTCAGCTCGCTTTCGCCTAGCAATAATCGCTCGGGCTAGAACACTGAAGGCCATAAAAAGAGAGATGACTATCGAGCGCATCCAAATTTCATGAGAGCTTAGGGTAAATAAATTTAAATTCTTACCCATACTGCCCTCATGAAAGATAAAGGTATGAAGTGCAGCTTCAAGAATCCAATATAAAACTGAAAGACCAACTCCCATCAACAGGATATGATCATCCACCTTGATCTGAATCTTGGCTGGATTCTTATTCTTTACCCTTTTTGTCCACAGAAGGGGAGATAAGGATATTCTACCCATATTTTCAAGACATCCCCTTTTTATCAGCGCCAAATCAGCGCTAACAATAGAAGGCAGCAGCAAGATTATGATTATATTACATTAAAATTAGTAGATGTTATAAACTATTTATAATATCTCACATTTTATTATACATCAAAAAGTTTATATTGTCACATATTTTTTCAGATGCTCCCCATCTTTGTGAAGGCGAATAAAGAGCCTCACCCTCCCCTCGCCCCTGAACCATACTAAATTTTTATCGCCCTGTTTATAAGTTAAACTGGTCGCCCTGTTTGTCGGTTAAACTGGCAGATGCAGCTTTCTGATGAGCTCAATTCTTTCCTCTAGGCTAAGCTTTTTTTTTCGGCTTAGAACCGGAAGGCCAAGTTGTAGCTGCTAGCTCCGATTCCCTGTACTCTGCCGGGGGAACAACCCGCTTGCCAAGCCCAGCCCGATAGCCAGGAGTATTGTTGAACTCTTCGACAATCAGAAAGATATTGACCGTGAGATCACTGACCCCGCCGTGAAATCTGCTGTGGGCCTGATTGACGTAATCGGCCACAGCCTTTTCATACTCGGTGTTGTCAGGGTTATAGTAAGAGATAAGCCAGCAAAACCCTCGAAACTCAAAGTGTGGGGTCAGATAGGGCAGCCCTTCAAAATAGCTCTGAGTTCCGTCAGTATTAAAAAGCGACATATAGGTAAGGGTAGCCATAGGATTGGCAATGATGTTCTGAAAGGTGTGGGTCTCGGTAAAACCGAGCTCTTTGACCGGATCGCGGTCATTGATCGGCCGACCGGTATAAAGCTCAAGGGTAGCAAAACGGGTTCTATCCCAGAGCCACTTTTCACGGTAAAGCTGCTGTTCGAGCTTAAAAAGGTCAAGGGGAATATTCCCTATCTTATAAACCTTATCAAGTTCATCGCTCACCCTCTTAATGTTCTCAGGTTTGGGAAGTATGGTGAACCCTTTAGCTGTGGTATTGAGATGAAAATCGCTGTCACCTCGCCCCCCAAACTTTTTCCCATAGGTTGAAATCATCGGATGATGATGACCACCATTTGGAATGTTCAGCTCTGAGGTTTTCCCCTCAACAAAGGCAATGAGCTGATCAAAGTACCAAAGTTTCTCGCTCAGCCACCAGTCATGGAAATCATCGTCAAATTCCCTAACAGGATATTTGCCCCAGACCCCGTCAAAGCGAGCCATAACGATTCTGCGCTCATTGACTAGATCTGTCCGTATGTTTTTCGGGACAAAGTATTTATTGCCCTGCTCATCGGTTTTCCAATCAACCCCTGATCCATCAAATATTTCATCACTGCCTACCCTCTTCTGTTTGGCTAAAAACGACCAACTCCCCATACCCATAAATCCAAGCCCGACTGAAGAAAGCCCTATGGCCTTCAAAAAAGAGCGCCGCCTGATTCCCTGCTGCTCAACCAAATTTTCCCGGCGACCGATCATGCTCCATCCCTCCTTCTCATTTTTCTCCTTTTGCTCTCTACGGCTTAATTTGCCTCAATGCGACTTTATTATTCCTCTTATTTATGCTCCACAGTTACCATTTCGGGGTTAGACTAAAATTTCCCTGCAAAAGAAGAGCGCTTTTGGTAAAATCTTGCTACCGGACACATTTTATCTTTCGGTTTTGTATACGCACTGAAAGTGCAGGCATTTCATGTCATGCTCGCGTAGGCGGAAATCCAGAGGGTTGCTGCAATTATAATGGATTATCACTTTCGCGGGCATGACGATAAAAAAGTGTCCGGTAGTGAAGGTAAAATAGGATAGAATAGAATAGATAAGCAGATAAAGATAAAAAGATAAACGTAGCTTCAAGGCATATTTTAAGCATATTAAGGATAAAAGTATAAGATGAAAGAGCGAATAAATCTTGGCATCAGCGCTTGCCTTCTGGGAGAGAATGTCCGCTATGACGGAGGGCATAAATTAAATCATTACTTAAAGGATATCCTCGGGCAGTTCGTCAACTGGATTCCGGTCTGCCCGGAGGTCGAATGCGGCCTTGGGGTTCCCAGAGAGGCGATGCGGCTTTGGGGAGATCCTCACTCACCTCGACTTGTAACCATAAGGACAGGGATCGATTACACAGAGCGAATGCTTGAGTGGGCGGAGAGAAAACTCGATCAGCTTGAGGAGCTAGATCTTTGCGGCTTTGTATTCAAAAGTAAATCGCCAAGCTCTGGAATGCAGGGGGTTAAAATCTACGGCGGGCCCAAAGGAGTGGTAAAAAAGGGAGTGGGCCTATTTGCCAGGCAATTTATGGCCCGATTTCCCCTAATTCCTGTTGAGGATGAGGGCAGACTAAATGACCCAGGATTGAGGGAAAATTTCATTGAGCGGGTCTTTGTGTTCAGACGGTGGAAAGACCTGATCAGGGATAATTTCACGATCGAGGGGTTAGTTTCCTTTCACACCGATCATAAATTACTGATCATGTCGCATAGTGTCAAGCAGCTGAACGAGCTTGGCAAGATTGTGGCCCAGGCTGGGAGGAGCGGTGATCTTCAACAAGTCTTCAATCACTACTTTACGACACTCATGAGTGCTCTTAAGCTGCGAGCCACGATCAAAAAGAATGTCAATGTTCTCCAGCATATCATGGGTTATTTCAAGAAGAAGCTCTCGGCTGATGAAAAGCAGGAGCTCCTTGAGGTGATTGAAAACTACCGAAATGGCCTGCTGCCTCTGATTGTACCGATTGTCCTCTTAAAGCATTATGTAAGGAAATTTAATGAACCATATCTGAGGCGCCAATATTATCTTGATCCACACCCCATAGAGCTCATGTTAAGAAATCATGTGTAGAGTATTATAAGAGCCAAAATATAAGAGCCAAAAGCCTTAAAACATTTCCCCCTCTGCTCTTTATTGGTCTTTTCGCTAATAAAGTGCGCAAGCTTAGGCGGGCGCAAGGTCCGCAGGCTACAATTGATAGTGTAATTGATCAGCTGCGCACTTGGGTTACGCACTTAGCGAAAAAACCATTTATAATCTCTCTGCTTATCTAGCCTTATAAATAATATAATCTATAGCCGAAGGTATAGACTGGCCAGCAAAACCGCGGTCATGAGAAAAAAGAATATTCCCGTAAGGAGCTTAGTTGTCGCCAGGTGCCGGTCCATAATTCCAGCCAGTTGTTTGGAAGATATCCCCTTGTAGGTAATCAAGAACACAACCACCAGAGGTAAGACAAAGGCGAGGTTATAGAGAATCAGATACATGGTGGCGTGCAGTTTTAGGCTTGGAATGCCGGTAACGGCGATAATGGTTGGCAAATATACCTGTCCGGTGCAGGCCAGCTCGAGCAGGGAAATGGTAACTCCCATGAAGAAGGCAGCCGTAGCCATCCCTTTGACACTGGTTTTCTCCTTGATCACCTGATGGATTCGTATCTTGAGACGCTTTGGCAACTGCAGCGACATTTCTCTTGTTTTTCCCTGCCTGGCCTTGAAGAAATCCCGGATGCTCAGAATGCCGAAAATAAAGGTAACCAAAGCCATAGTCAGGAAAACCACAAACCGCACACTTCTCACTTGACCGATTTGCTTCAAAAACTGGAGCATACCCAGGCCAATAAGCAGGTAAGTCAGGAACACGGCCAGGGTAAATGAGCTTCCCACCCAAAGCAGCTCCCTATCCTTCTTGCCGACAAAGGCCAACCAGGAAATCAAAAAGATGATCGTAGCAAAGGCACAAGGGTTAATCCCATCCAGAAGACCACTGCCGAGAATAGCCAAGGGACCGAGTTTTTGAAACCGGTCAGCAATTTTCTGATATGTCTTTGAGGAGGCCTGCCGGACATTGATCTTTTCCCACAGACAGGAGCTGCCCGCGGACTGGTATTTCTTGACCAGCAATTCCATGTTGCCGAAGGTGAGCATGTTCTTAGCCAAAAAATCCTGCCCGATAATGACCATAGGAGCTAAAAGGGCCTGGTCCTCTGGAATGCCAAGCTCTTCAGCCAAAGCCTCCTGGATCAGAATGTTTTCAGGCCGGGAAACATCGAATTGCTTCACCTGGAGATTAGGGTATCTGCTTTTCAAAAGTCTCAGGCTGGCCTGGGTTCGATCGCACTTCTGACAGCCTGGTTTGGTAAATAAGGCCAGATAGACAGGCGGGGAAGAGGCCTGAGGGGTAGGAGATGAAACTGGGCTGGCAGAGGAGTCAGAGGCTGTCTGCTCAAAATCCGGCAGGGGACAGCCTCCCCGGGCAGCGTAAAGCCTGATATACTCTTCAAGATGCTGCTCAATCTCCTGCCGGCCATCCAGGATCTTGTCTCCGATAACAAAAACCGGGGACTCATGGGTTTGGCGATGATACTTTTTTTCCACCTGAAGCAGGAGCTGATAATTCTTTAGGTCATCAATATTGAAATAGTGAATTTTGACCTGGGGATAGCGGGCCTGGATACCGGGGAGAAAGTGCTCTTTGAGCTCCTGACAAACCTCACAGCCTTCAGCACCAAAGAGGGCGATAGAGATATCACCGGTCTGCATCTGGCCCTGTTTTTCCTGAGCGAAAGCCTGGCCCTCAACAAACCAGAAAAGGGGAAAAAGGGCAAGCAGGAAGGCTATCAAACAAAGGCAAGAAAGGCAAAAGGCGAAATTTTGCCGACTTTTATCCATACAATCACCTCATCTCATCCGCTTGATAAGATAAACGTTAAGCTCAAACCCTGAGATTAGCTAATTCAAAATTTGAGCAAACAGGTCATAGTTTGTCGCCCGGACAATTCTGGCCGCGTAGATCTGTCCGCCAGTGCAGGGGATGTTCGACGATGGCAAGACATATACCGCTCCATCTATATCCGGAGCATGGCCAAAGGTCCGGCCAATAGAATTTTCTCCTGCCCTTCCAGCAAAATCAATGATTACCTCTTGCACAGATCCTATGAGCTGGCGATTCTTGCCGGCAGAAATTTCAGCCTGAAGACGCAAAATCTCATTTTGTCGCTGCTCTTTGATCTTTGGGGAAATTTGCCCCGGCATTCTAGCCGCTTGGGTCCCCTCCTGGGGAGAGAAGGCAAAAACTCCCAGGTGATCAAATTGGGCAGCGGCGATAAAATCGCCAAGCTCCTCAAACTGCTTTCGCCCCTCACCGGGAAATCCCACCATCACCGAGGTTCTCAAGACCGCGCCAGGGAGAGTCTGCCTGATTAGCTCAATGGTGCTCTCAATGCTGGCTCGACTGCTCCTTCGGTTCATGGCTTTTAGAATATTATCATTGATGTGCTGAATAGGGATATCGAGGTAGTTGCAGATCTTAGGCTCTTCAGCCATGCATTCCAGAAGCTGCCGACTGATGGAATCAGGATAGGCATAGAGCAGTCTGATCCAGTGAAGGCCATCGATTTTGGCCAGTCTTCTGAGCAGTGGGACCAGTTTGTCTTGATCTGAGGGAAGGTCCTGGCCATAGGCAGTGGTATCCTGAGCAATAAGGTTTATTTCCCGCACCCCCTGCTGAACCAGGGAAAGGCTCTCGGCCACGATGGAGTCTGCCGGACGGCTCCTAAGCTTTCCCCTCAGTCTGGGGATGAGGCAGTAGGAGCAGCAATTATTGCACCCTTCGGCTATCTTGACATAGGCAACATGGGGAAGAGTCGCCCGGATTCTGGGCATATGTTCGGTATAGAGAAAGTCAGGCTCATTGATCCACACCGGCTGAGCCGGTTTTTCAGTCAGATATTGCTGGCAAATCCAACCGATGCGGGCAACCATGCCAGTGCCGATTAAAAGGTCGATTTCTGGAATCTGCCGACGAAGCTCTGACCCAAACTCCTGGGCAAGACATCCCATGACCACAAGATGCCTAAGAGAGCCTGCCTCTTTCCTCTCGGCTACCTCCAGAATGGTTTCAATGGACTCCTGTTTGGCTCCCTCAATAAAACTACAGGTATTGACTACCAAAACATCGGCTTCATGCTCATCAAAGGTAACTGTGAAACCAGCCTGCTGAAGCTGGCCAAGAGCAATTTCGGAATCAACTAGATTCTTTGGACACCCAAGGCTAATTAAAGCTACCTTTAGGGAGTTATTAGATTTCAAGGCAAAATCTCCCTGCTTCGAGTGATCTTTTATAAAAAAGATATAAAGAAAGATATAAAGATCGCACTTGAAGATGATTTAAAATTACGGCTTATTATATCATAAATCTTTATAGAATCAAACACCTTGCCTAATGAAAAAGGGAAAGAAAAAGAGAGCGGCGGGGAAAGAGAAGCCCGGCTTCTCTCTTTGAGGGTTGATTTATCCTGTAAGGATTAATTTATCATAGGCAAGCACGCCGGGACAAACACGCAGGCGGCAAGGGCAAGCACGCCGGCAGGAAGCTGGCGTGCTGAGCGGATCTTGCGATCTTTCAGTCCTCCTTCCAGCTCACCACCTTTAAGGGATCTCCGGCCTCGTTGATAACCTTTTTGACCACATCGGCTGACCATTGAATATCAGAATTCCCTCTGATTTCAAAGTGGTTTGGAGTTAAAACCGCTCCGGTAACCTGCATGCCGCTGACTCCGCCACCGGTCTGTATAAGGTTATTGCCAAGGACAATGACCACTCCGAACCAGTGAAGCAGCCCTGAAATGTGAAGATCACCAGTAACCACCAGGATACCATAGCCGCTTTTGTTGCCGGCGATGGTCTGATTGCCATTGATGTAGACTACCTTAAAATCTGTCGGAGAGCCGATATTGACAGTAGTGCCGGTGGGAATGCTGGTCATATCTGGAATATTCTTGTAAAAATCAGCCATAGCTGCCAGATCAAGCCGATCAACCTCATAGTCCACCTTTTTGGGGGCAGTGGTAAAAAGCTGGGTTAGGTCCACCTTCAAGGGATTGGTCGAGCTGACATATGGGTTTGGGGTAACAATGCAGGGAACACTGCCATCGTTCGATGAATCACCATCATCTGCCCAGGCAGGGGAGACAGAATCTCCTCGAATTGAATTCGGATTACCCTTCATCTCTCCTGAGCCGCAATAGACCGGCGATTTGATATCGCTGGCTGAAAAAATGCGTTTTAATTCAGCCACGATTCGCCGCTTGGCAGTCAGGGATGGATCCTGGCCCTCGGAGGTTATAGTGTAAATACGACTGGCAGAATCATAAGTAGTATAGTATCGATACTTGAACAAGCTGGCCCAGGGGGATGATATCCAATTGGGATCGCCATCTTGGTCTAGGATGGCTGTGCCGGATTTGATCCTAGCCATCCCTTCGGCCACTCCTGCCTCACAGTCATAAAAAGCCCGAACGCTTTGCTGATAGTTCTGGCTGATCTTGCGTTCCGTAGCTGCATTGATCAAAGAGGCTGCTCCGATAGCAAAGAGAGCCGCCATCACGCACAGGACAATCACCATAGCTATCCCGCTGGTATCCCGAGAAAGCTGAAGCTGAAAAAATCGAAGGATTCTCTTCGATAACGGCTTATTTCCAGACATGGGCCTCATCCCTCCTTTGAAATTTCAGCCTCTCGCCTATGGGCTGTTGTATAATTTTAGTTGTATAATTATAAGCTGTTGCATAATTGATGATTTTAGATTGCTGATTGATAAATTTCAGCCTCTCGCCTATGGGCTGTTGCCATACCTGGCGCGACAGACAGGCGAGCGGATGGCATTTCAGCCTCTCGCCTATGGGCTGTTGTCAACCACAACCTCGACCGATGATGCCTCACTAGAGCAATTATCGCTGTCCAGGACCTTGACAGCTATGGTATAGGTGCCGTCAGCCAGGGTTGCGGTATCCCAACTATAGCTCCAGTTAGTGCCAGACACCGTTGCCGACACCCAAGGGCCAGCATTGATCCTCAACCTTACCCAGGCCAGAGGCCTCGAGGAATTTGCCCATCCGCTGATGGTAACTACCCCGGCGACCGTATCACCAGATGATGGGCTGCCGATGGCCACTGTAGGAGGATTCGGACAGCTTGTCGTGCTGATCAGATCGCTGGTATGGCCGCATAGGTCTATGGCCTTGATGCCAAAGTTACTATATCCAAGGGGATTGTCTATGGTTTGGCTACTTTGGCCTGCCGGCGTGGAGCTCAGCAAAACCTCGGCCCCGTCAACTAGGGCATATAATAGATATCTGACCACGTCGTTATCTCCCCAGCCTTCGGAAGGATCATCGATCGATACTGTCCAGTGTAAGGCTACAGCACCGACTTCAGGCGTGGCTGTAAAACCGGTTGGGCCAGCAGGAGCACGGCTATCATCTACCGTAGCTGAGGCTTCGTTTGAGCTAGCGCTTTCATAGCGGATGTCATAGGCCTTGACCACATAATAGTAGGTGTTACAGGGCAGATTATTATCCTCATAGGTGTAGCTCTGGATAGCTCCGACATTGACGTTAGCATCGCTGAATATCAGAGTATAAGGCCCACCTGAGCTGTTGCCGCGGTAGATATGGTAGGCCACCACATCGCATTCAGGACGGTTTCCAATCCAAGTGAGGATGATCGAATGGCCACTGCTGCCAGCGGCGTCATTGACTGTGGCCGTCAGATTTTGCGGTGCAGTCGGAGGGCTAGTATCGCTGATGGTCTGCTCAGGACTATAGGCACTTAGGCCGCCAGCGTTGACCGCAGCCACACTGACGTAGTAGGTGTTAGTAACGTAATTGGCATCTCTTAGAATCTCGCTGATATTGAGCGTGCAGCTTGTGGTGTTGCCCGGATAGGCGGTATAGAAGCGGGTGTTGGGTGCAGGAGCATAGGTAACCACATAATCGGTAACTGCACAATCAGAGGTAAGAGCCTGTCCTTTTATGTCCTTGGTAGCCGCAGTCCAAGATACTTGAATAGTACATGGGGAAGTAGAATTTAGCCCTCTCAAGGAGGTTATGACCGGGGCCTCCGGTGCAAGGCAGCTTGATTTGATAAAGTTTCGAAGCCGAAAATCAACCAAAATCTCGCTCCGCTTATACCCATCTGAAGAGACTTGCTCATAATCACCCCGACTGGCAGTGCGGGTGATCAACTGAAGCTTGTAGCGCGGGGGAGCATGGGGTATAATCTGCATATCCTCGACATCTTCGGCCACATCCAGATAGTCTGCCTCATTCAGCTTTCTCTTTAACACGGGATGTCCTGCCCTATGATAACTACAAGATGGATCATTGATCTCATTGATCACAGCATAGGTGATCACATTGACCTCCATGACAGCTTCACCGGCAGGATGAGCAGTTGACAGCCCCTGATTCCCCGCCGCCATAGGGTTAGTATCAATGGTCAGGCTATTGCCTGAGATGGCAACAATTTTGGCAAATTCGATATCCTGTCCCAGACCAAATTCGGCATTCCGTCCGATGCGGATGATATCATTGACCCTAAACTTGCTGCCGTCGCCAAATCCAGGAGCATTAGGGTCAAGGGTAATGGTAGTGCTGCCGATGGCGGCTGCGGCGGCCAAGGCATTCTCTTTCAGATCGGCCATAAAGATGGTAATCATGTCGGGGCTAGTTCCTCCACCCTCGGTAATGATAGGGCAGGTGTTTAAAGCCAAATTGACGGTCGCCGGATAAGTGGGCAGGTACTCGGTGGGAACCCAATTAGAGAGAGCGCCAAGAAAGTCTTGCTCCAAAACCTTATAGCCTGCATGGCGAAGTTCCCGGAGCAAGATATCCACCGAAGCTCGGCTGCCTTGAGCCATCTCGATCAGCTCATTCTCTTCCTTGAAGGCTTTCCTCTGGGAAATCATCATCCCGAAAGCCGCCGACAGGGCAATCAGCAGGACAGCCGCGGCTAGCATCAATTCCACCAGGGTAAAGCCTCTGGCATCTAAGGGAAAATTTGTCTGAACTTGCTTCAGCATAAGATATCTCCCTCATAATAATCATAACTCAATATCAATAATAATCATAAATCAATATCAATCATAAAATCATAATCATAGCTAGAATCATAACCATGCCTAGAATCATAACCATCATCATAGGCCGGCCGGCAATCAACCTTACATGGATAGGCTGGCAATCAACCTTACAGGTCTGCAATCATGGTTCTCATAGACACGGTTTTGATTTTCCTAAAATCAAAATCCCTCCACCAGACAATCACCCAAACCGTTTTGGTCCGAGGCACAGGCCCTTCGCTAACACTAACATAGCGGTTGAAAATCCCCCCAGCCAATCCCTTCTCGTTCAGGTTAGTTTCTATACAATTGACTACTGCGCCGTAGCCTAGGGATTTTAACTCTTCTATTTTCGCCTGGCAAAGATTTGTGGCTACGCTCATTTTCCTGGCTGTGGCTCTGTTTCTGGCAATGCTGATGATGACACTTTCCGTCCCCAAAAGGGAAATAGCCAGCATGGCCAGGGCAATCATCAGCTCGATCAGGGTAAAACCTCTTTCTGCCAGACCCTGATTTCTAATAACCCTCGACCGGATCTTTTTTGTTCTTGGACCAAAGAGCATGATCGTTATCGCCCCCTTATAAATTCGATTTTTAGGTTATCTCCTCACCACTTTTGAGGAGCAGCATAACTCATTCCTCACCTTGGCTATTTAGAGTATTGACTTAATTATCTAAGGTATTGTGAACCTAACAGTCTCTGCTAAGGGCCTAATAACACTGCCGTGAGCTGTCTTTTTTAATTTTTTACCCGTTCGCGGCCTGGGATTGCGCCGAAAAAAAAGTAACCCCTGATTTCAAAATTGTCTTTCATCTAATTACTATTTTGCAATTTAATTACCATTTGGTAATCTATCAAATAATCTGCGGCTAGCACCTCATAGTTGAGTCTCTCGCTATTAGGATAAAGGGTTGAGGCATCTGACCTAATTTGAACGGACATAGTAATACACGGGCAACCTAGTACTACAACGATACTTACGAAACATCTTTTCTGCTGAAGCAGGAATATGAGGATGACACATGGATTTCCCCTCTTCCCCGAGAGGGACGAAATTTGGTATAAGGAACAGTGTATGCTTATCTTCAGGCTTTCTTTTAAGTAGAGCCTGTCTCTTGATTTTGGATTTAGATATAGATGAGAGTCAATATGAAGGGCTTAAAAATAGATTTGACATTCATTCTATTCTTAAATATCTTTGCTCTTATCCTACAATAGATGAGATTAGCGATCCCATTTTCCCAATAACCAAAAAGGAGGAACGGTATGAAGGGTTTCAATATTAAGGGCTTAAAAATAGCTTTGACACTCACTCTATTCTTAAATATCTTTGCTCTTATCCTAACTGGATGCGGCACAAGTGATGATAAAAATAACCATGCTACCCCAACCACTACCATAATTAGCGGCGTGGCTTCAAAAGGTCTGATCAAGGGAGGCAAGGTTACTGCCTACGCCCTAAATGCGGACGGCAGCCAAGGAGCTCAGATTGGCACAGCCATAACGGATCCAAATGGAGCCTACTCCATAAACCTTGGATCGTACACCGGCAGCGTACTGCTTGAAATAAATGGTGGCACCTATATTGATGAGGCTACCGGTAATCCCAATATACCTGCTCCTTCCTTGAGGGCAGCTTTGACTAATGCCCAAGGGAGGATTTCGGCAGCCATCACTCCCTTGACCGAGATCGCTGTCCAGTGTGCAGGCACTGCCCTGACCAAAGATAAGATCGAAGGTGCTAATTACCTAGTGGGAGCAGCCCTCGGAGTTGGGGATATCATTCACACCCTGCCCCATGATGCCACCAGGACACCAGGCTCTAGCGTCAGCCAAGGCGGCATTCGTTATGGCCTCATTCTGGCCGCCCTATCTCAGATGGCCAATGATAATGGAGCAAGCATAGAAAATATCATTAATAATCTTAAGGATGATCTTACCCGAGACTACAGCCTTAATTTGCAGGGCGCACCCCTTTCGAATGCTCTTAGCAATTTTGTAACATCTAACAGTAATAATAAAACCGGTATCAATGCCGTGCCGGAAATAATCAGTGCGGCTATTCAGAATGCTATCCAAAACCCGATCATTCCACCTACCTTGGAACCGACCCCGGCCGCGAAAGCCAAAAAGCTAGTGGCTGATCTGCGCAATACAGTCCGCTCAATTTACAATTCCCAGAATCAGGAAGTGCAAGGTGTGATAAAAACACCCTTTGTCAATCTAGCCCAGGAGCTTGAGACCAAGATAAAGCAGCAACTTTCACTCGATACCCAAAGGATAGGCTGGATTATCAATTCCTCAGCCCAGGCAGCCATGGAGATAGCTGAGAAAATGGATAGTCTTGACAGCATCCAGCAGAGAATACGAGGACTGAATATTCCTAACATTCCTAATATTCCTGATTCCTTGGATTCCACCTACACCTATTATTCTCAAGACAATACCCTGAAGCTAGAGATAACCTTAACTGAGGCAAACCCTGCAGCCGGAAGCTATTCGGCAAGCTTTACCGTTAATAACGTAAGCCAAGATCCGAATGTGCTCCTCGATACAGGCTCTCTTACCCTGACCCTCAACGGGTCCGGGCAGGTTGTCTCTGGCACACTCACGGCCAGCATGGCTATCTCACAACAAAACGAGACTGGCTCAACAACTGGAACCGTAACCGCCAATTTGCATTATACCGGAACCTACCAAAACAACCTTCTGGCCAAGGTGATTCTGACCGGCTCTATCACCGCACCCGGCGATCTCTCTTTTGACTTTAGCCAAGAGGGGAGAAAGCTTGAGGTAACTTTTGCCCCAACTCCTCCGGGCAAATACATCCTTGTGCCGTCAGAAGAAGAGTTTTCAGAAGAAGAGTTTAATGAATCAGAAGAAGATCTTATTGAAGAAGAGTTTGCTGAAGAAGAGCTTACTGAAGAGGAGCTTCCCCCTGAGCTGGAAGGCTATATTCCGACAACCCTTCCTGAGATGATTACCACATCAGTCTATCCCACCAGGATTTTCTTCTCAGGCAGGGCCAAAACCGCTACTGCCCAGATGGATGGCAACGTCGACATTGCCGATATTACCTGGTACGATGCTAACTCAACCGACTGCTCATGCTCGGTCTCAGCCCTCGTATCTCAACAGGTTATGTTTGAGGGATCTTTCAAGGAGCTAAAGGGCGGATCAGCCTCTGGGGCTAAATTTTCAGGAAAAATCAGCGGCCAGTGGCTCAATGCCGAAGACTTTAACTTCTGCCTGCCGCAAGATCCCAACAATTATCCCAAATGGACCGCCTCCTTTGATGGCAAGATAGAGATTCCCGCACAGCCTACTCTAGCCGCCTATCTAACCGTAAGCCAGACCGGATATCAACTCTATACCCTGAATGTTTCCTACCGCAAGAGCTGTTCTGATGGAACGGTTGTCTACCTTGAGGGTTCTGGCAGTTTGAACGCTCAAACCAAGCAATTGACAGCTACACTCACCAATCAGGATGGGATGGCGGTAAACATCTCCTACGATGACACCAAGCCGAAGAACGAAAAGCTTACAGGCTCGATTACTGCCCCAGGCGAAGCAAAAATGGCCGATATTTACCTGAGCAGCGGCCTGCCGATGGTCAAATACACCGCGGATAATTACATCGAGTCGGTCTTTTGATCACCTCAATCGCTAGCAAGATGAGGGCTGCCCTTTGGGCGGCCCTCATTTCTTTTGGTTATCTATCCTGCTTCATCCTCCTGCCATCTGCTGGCTGGGCTCAGCAAAATCCCTCTCTGGGGTTTAATCCGGCTCACTTGGCCAACGGGGGCCAAAGGCGTGGCCAAGGCTGTGGCATGTTCCTTGAAGCCAGGGCAAGCGGTGCAGAGAATAGCCTGGTTCTCTATCCTTTGCTTCTTAAAACCGGGCCATTTAATCCTGGCCGGCAAAACTCACTCGATGCAGCCTGGAAGAGCGACTGCGGCCTTATTCTGCCGCGGCATGGCTTAAGATTTGCCACCTCATATCGGGGCGAGTTACACATGAGAGCCAACCGCGACAGCCTTGACATCCTGTGGCTGATAGGTCAAAAAAGGGATCTGCCCACAGGGAGAGTGTTTAAGGTGGACCTTAAGTCGCGAGGATTTTCCGCCTTCGGGGTTGAAGTATCAAAGGGGATAGGATTTGGCAGCCTCATACCAGGATTGTGCGCCGGGCTCACGGCCCGCTACCTTCAGGGTGAGATGATCCAGGAGGGGAAAATCAGCGGGCAGCTAATCCCTACTGGCAAAAAGAGCTACCGCTTCGATCTGTTCACAGACTACGTTTATGACCAAAATCTCCTCTATGAGCGTCAAGAGACAATTCCTGGCTCAGGTGCAGGCTACAGCTTCGACCTTGGCTTAGGCTACAGCAGCCCAAGCAAGCGTCTCCGAGGAGAGATTCTCTTCAGGGATCTCGGGGGAAGGATATTCTGGAAGGATACACCCTATACAACCGCTTGGGCCACCTCAAAAACCAAAGAATATGATAGCCAGGGATATCAGATCTACCGCCCGACCATTCAAGGCTATGAGGGTTATAAAAACTTTAACCAGAAAATCCCGCTCAAAACCGATCTTCTGCTCTCCTGTCAGCTCGGGCCTTTTACCCTGATCCCTTCGGCCAGCCTAATCGAAGCCGCTGAAAAGCCTATCCTCTGGCTCGATCTAAACTACCAGATAGGTAAAAATTATACCCTCTATACCGGATACAACCTCAACTATCAGGCATTCTTTCTCGGAGCAGCCTGCGGCAGCCGGCTTTCTCTGGCCATCTCGATGAGCGACATTGATCTTTCCGCCACCAGGCTAATCGGGCTTTCACTTTTGCTCCGCTACCCTTGAAAGAAATACGCTCATAGAAATACATTTTGATTGTATGAATTATTCAATCCACATTATTCGATAAGATCCTCTTCTTCCTGCTTGCAAAGGGCCTCTGCTTCCTGCTCGCACTGAGCGATGATCTCATCAAGGTCTTCGTCAGTAAGATCAAACGGATCAGGCGCGATGATCGCCCCTTCGGAATCGGTTTTCACCTTGCTTATGCCTGGGCACTGCTCCTCCAGCATCCTGATGGTGGCTGCCTGTTGATTGACCTTCATCAGCAGATAGCGGTTCTTGGCTTCAAGATCATACCGCTCCAGGGCTTGCTGAATAGTAATTATCAGTTCTATGCTGTTCCAGGGTTTGGTTAGAAATCGGAAAATTTCTCCCTCGTTGATGGCTTTGATGGCAGACTCAAGGCTTGCCTGTCCGGTAAGCATTACCCTGATAGTCGAGGGGAACCTCTCCCTGACCATTTTCAAAAATTCATTGCCATGAATGCCCGGCATCCGCTCATCGGAAATAACCAAGTGGATTTTATGTCTCTTCATCACCTCAAGGCCGTCAATAGCATTAGGAGCAGTAAAAATAGTATATTTTTCTTCAGCCAAAGCGCGTCTTAGGGATTTAAGAACCATCGGATCATCATCAACCAGTAAGATATTATAGTTTCTCAATTTTACGCATCCCCTTCAGGAAATAACACCAGAATAACTCCATCGGAAGGCTCTATAGTTGAAAATCTAATCGCTACCACTCGGCCGGTAAAATTATGGAAAAGACTTCCTCTGCACTCCTGCTGTCTTATCCCCACCTCTCGAACATCTTGAATTATCCGCATGATCGGCTTTGGCAAAATATCTTTATCTCTCCTATTGATCAGATTAGATCCCAGCAGCCGCTGAGCCTGATCATTGGCTACGGTGATAATCCTCTGGCTGTTTAAGGCAATCACCGGAATAGGTAGGCTATCAATGATCCGCTGAGAGAGAGATAGGATCCGGTTTTGAGCCAGCAGGTCAGCGGTACGGTTAATCACCATCTGCTCTAGCTCTTCAGTCAATTCACGCAGCTCGCGATTTTGTTTGCGCACTATCTCGGTCAGCCGCCGGTTCTCTTCAACCAGGCGATAGCGGTCGATAGCACTGCTGACCATAGCCTTTAGGTGATCGTCATTCCACGGTTTGGGGATAAATTTGTAGATCTCCCCCTCGTTAATAGCCGCGACCATGGATTTGGGGTCAGCAAACCCAGACAGAATTATTCTCACAATCTGAGGGTACCGCTGGCGAACCTCCTTGAGAAAAGAAACCCCATCCATGCCCGGCATCCGGTAGTCGGCAATCACCAGATGAACGGGTTCTTGCTCAAGAATAGCCAATCCCTCCTGGGCATTTTCTGCTAAATGCAGCCGATAGTTCTCTTCCATGAAAAGCCGCTGTAAGGATCGAAGTACATTCAGCTCATCATCAACCAACAAAATAGAAGGGGGCGAATCAGGCTGCTGCTGGCCGCAGGCTATGATATCAGCATCCATAATGGCCATAATTACAAAACTCTCCGCTTGAAATAAAAGATAACTTATTTTCTAATTCGGTAAAACCTCTTGCTCTCTTCAAGAGGGGAATAATGCTATCTTTTGACAACCCACGAAGAAGGGATAAATTTAGCCGATTAAATCGGTATAGAGAATAAGATCCATAGTAAAGATAATAAAAAAGATAAATCGAATAATTAGCTCATCTTTTTCAAAGAGATTTCTTATTCTTAAGGAGACTTTCCCGCTGATGATCGATAGAGTAAAAACTACTGATCTAAAGGTTGAAATGTATATCGACCGAATTGATGCTTCCTGGTTCAAGCACCCTTTCTTTCTAAATCATTTCCTCATCCGCTCGGAGAAGGAGATTAAAAAACTTATTGATTCAAAAATTGAATCAGTCTATGTGGATTTTGAAAAATCAACCCATCTGAGCCAAAGTGGCGATGGACAAGCCAAGGTTCCTTTCAGACAAGAAATCGACCGGTCAAAAACTCTCTATGAAGAAGCACGCCTGCAGATCAGCCAACTCATGCAAGATGCGAAAATAGGAAGGCAAATCAACAGCCCACAACTGTACCAATTGGTCAACAATATAGCCGACAGCATTTTTCGCAACTCCCAGGCTCTCTTGAGTCTATCCCGACTTAAGGATTACGATCAATATCTCTACAACCACTCCATCAATGTCTGTATCCTATGCCTGTCTATAGCTCGTGAGCTTGACCTGGACCCTGATGAAATCATGAGCCTGGGCACAGCTAGCCTGTTGCACGATATCGGCCTGATGAAAATTCCTCAGCATCTGCTCCAGGAAAGCTACTCTCCTACCGAGCAGGAGGTAGCTCTTATCAAAAGGCACCCTTATTACAGCGCCGACATTTTGCGGGAGATGGAGGGAATAACCGAAGAGACAATCCTTGCCGCTCAAAACCATCATGAGAAATATAACGGCGACGGCTATCCTCAGGGGCTAAGTGGAAAATCCATCGGGACCTTCGGGTTAATAATCCGAATTGCTGATTTCTATGACCATATCACCAGTAAATGGCGGAGCAGGGAGGCTGTCCTCCCATTCGAAGCCATCAAGATAATACTTGAGCGGTCCCAGACTGAGTTTTCCGCTCTATATGCAGCCAAGTTTGTTCAATGTCTAGGAATCTATCCGATCGGCACCCTGGTTGAATTGAATACCCATGAAATCGGGGTAGTCGTAGAGATTAACCCTCAGGATGTCATGCGGCCCCGCATCCTTCTGCTGACTGACCCGCATTGCCTTCCCCTGAAAGAGAAAACTCTGCTAAATCTAATCGATCCTGACCAGGAGATTCAGCAAAAAGAGATCATTCGGCCCCTGAATCCCAAGCCGCTTGGTATCGATCCAGAAGAATACGTAGCTCAGTATCGAGGATAACCTATTGTGGATAACCGGAATTGAAGGAAACAGATATATATGGCTAAGATACTCTACATTGAAGATGACGATAACCACAAGGAGTTGACTAGAAATATTCTGCGTGGGCATGAACTCATTATGGCCTCAGACGGAATCGAGGGGATCGAGAAAGCCCGGCAGGAAAAACCTGATTTAATTCTGATCGACCTCAATCTGCCCGGCATAAATGGATATGAAACCACGACCAAGATTCGAGGTATAAAGGAAATCAGTCATATCCCCATTGTGGCTGTAACTGCCGGCAATACAGAGGAGAATCGGGAAATATCGCTGGCTGCGGGCTGTGATGGATTTATCAGTAAATTCACCCCTATCGCAGAATACCGCTGTAAGATTCAGGAATATCTTGATGGGAAAAAGGATGCTCTTGAAGATTCAGAGAAATTAAACTGCCTGAAAAAATACCAAAGCCGCTTGATTGCTCACCTGGAGGAAAAGATCACTGAGCTTGAAAAAGAAAGAGACCATCTTAAAGTTACCCAAATCCAACTTCTCCAGCAGGAGAAGATGGCCTCCATAGGCCAGTTGGCCGCAGGCATTGCCCATGAAATCAATAATCCGATCGGATATATCAACAGCAATCTGTGCACCATGAAAAAATACCTGGCCAAAATCTGCCAGTATAAACAGCAGTGTCAAAAAGTGTGGTCGGAGCTAAAAGAGATTAACCACCCAAAAATAACCCAGGCCTTCGAGAGCCTGGAAAACCTTTCCGCGGAACTTAAACTGCCATTTATCCTCGAAGATATTGGATCCCTAGTCGAGGAATCCCTTGAAGGAGTAGAGCGGGTCCGCAAGATCGTGGCTGACCTAAAGAGCTTCTCCCACCTGGATGAAGCAGAACTGAAGGAGGCCGATCTCAACCAGGGCTTGCAGAGCACAATCAATATCGTCTGGAATGAGTTAAAATATAAGGCGAACCTAATCAAAGAACTGGGCGAGATTCCCCTGGTTCGCTGCTATCCTCAGCAAATCAATCAGGTTTTCATGAACTTGCTGGTTAACGCGGCTCAGGCGATCGAAACTCATGGAGAGATTAGGGTAAAGACTGCCCCGGCGGGAGATCGGGTTCTAGTTGAAATAAGTGATACGGGCTGCGGTATTCCACCAGAGAATCTGTCACGGATCTTTGAGCCGTTTTTCACCACCAAAGAGATCGGCAAGGGGACCGGCCTTGGCTTGAGCATGGCCTATGATATTATTCGCAAACATAATGGAGAAATCCAGGTCGAAAGCCAGGTTGGGAAAGGAACGACTTTCCGGCTCCTTCTTCCCATTGATGGCCCCCAAGTAACTGAAAACAATAAGACCGAGTACTCATTCAAAGCCTAGATCGGCAGAAAAGAGCGCAAGCAGCATGAGAAGCTATAATCTTCTACTGGTCGATGATGATCCGATTATCCTCAAATCATTAACCCGGGCTTTGCTCGAAGAGGAAAGAAGAAAGAAATATAAAAAGAAATATAATATATTTACGACTACAAATTCCTTTGAAGCTTTTGAGATTGTTGAAAATTTCAAAATACATCTGGTTATTTCGGATGAAAAAATGCCGCAGATGCAAGGACATGAGTTTTTACGGCGAATCCGAACCATGGATCCCCACATTATGCGAATCATTTTAACCGGGCAAACCGACTTCCAAATAGCCATCAAGGCCATCAATGAGGGTGAGATTTACCGCTTTTTAACCAAGCCGTGGGATAACTTCGAGCTGAATGTCATCGTCAATCAGGCCCTCAATCTGTTTGACCTTGAAGCCAAGAACCGATATTTGTTGAAAAAGGTTAATCAGCAGGCGGCAACTCTCCGTATCCTCGAACACCGCTACCCTGAAATTGCAGCCACAGAGGCAGGTATTGAGGAGATGGCAAGAAATATTGGTTTTGTCGAGCTAACCGATGAGGAAATCAGTGAGCTCATTGCTCAGTACGAGCATGATGAGATAATGAAACGCAAAAGCTCACCAGATGATAATGAAATACAAAAGTATAAAATCTTCTAAATATTGCCTGAAGTATTAAAGATTGCTTGAACCTTATGCCAGAGCGAATGCTTGATTGCATTTTAAAATCAATCAGTTAACTTTCACAAAATGTGTGAGTTAACATTGCTGGAATACAAAGCTTTTCAGGTGTTCGCTCTGGATTCAGGATGAATCAAATAGCGGTAAGAATTTGAATCAAATAGCGCAAATAGCGGTAAGAAAATGAAACAGTTTAGCATCACGGTTTATCCCGGAGGGAAAAATATCACAGCCTCTGAAGGAGATGTACTGCTTCGGGTGCTGAAAAAGGCTGGATTTCCAATCCCTGCCTCCTGTGGCGGACAGGGGATCTGCGGCAAGTGTCGGGTAGTAGTCAAAGGAGGTGTATGCCATGCCTCACCATCTCCCTTCCTTCGAAGGGAGGAAATCAGTCAGGGATATTGCCTGGCCTGTCTGGTTTTGATTGAAGGAGATATGGAGATTGAGATTCCGCCAGAATCCCTGGCGGCAGCTCTTCATACCGAGACCTCGACTGCTGATCTGGCGACTATTGTCGGCTATCGGCCTGCTGGAGAAAAACCTGGCCAGAGCAGCGATTCAAAAGCCCCTGCTTTTGAATTCGCTCAGCCTGCTGGCACTGAGCCTAGAGCATCCCGCATCCTATTTGAGGAAAAACCGATCATCAAGGATAAGCTAGTGCTGGGAAAGTGGGAAATTGAAACTAGAACCAAGCGGCTGCACCTTCGGCTTCATCCTCCCACACTGGAAGATCATCGAAGTGATATTGAGCGCTTGCGGGCGGAGCTTGTAAGTGCTGGGTTTTCCGGCGACCGGATGCGATGCCCTCTGCCAGTGTTGAAAAAACTCTCCACGGTTCTGCGGGCCGGCTCATGGCAAATTACAGTTACTCTGATCGAGCTGCCCGATGGTGTAGAGATCCTCGATATCCAGCCCGGTGATCAGACTCAGCATCACCTAGGGCTGGCCATTGATGTTGGCACGACCACAGTTGTGGTTTACCTGGTCGATCTTTTAACCGGACAGGTCATCGAAACCGCTGGAGGCTACAATGCTCAAGTGCGGTGCGGAGAAGATGTCATATCCCGAATCATTTATGCAAGAACCCCGGAGGGTCTGGCTGAGCTACAGCAGCTTGTTATCAGCACCATAAATGAGTTGATCGAGCAGATACTCAAGGCTACTGGCCTATCTGCTCGAAACATCGGTTGTGTTGTGGCCGCAGGCAATACGACCATGATTCATCTTCTGCTTGGCCTTGATCCTCGCTATATTCGAGAAGAGCCGTATATTCCCACTGTGTCCTTGGTTCCGCCGGTGAAAGCCTCAGAGCTCGGTCTAAAGGTTAATGAAAATGCTTACCTTTACTGCTTGCCCGCAATCGCCAGTTATGTAGGCGGTGATATCACGGCTGGGATCCTGACTACCGGCATGCACAAGGAGCCCCAGTTGACTATGTTTATTGATATTGGAACCAATGGAGAAATTGTTTTGGGGAATGCGGACTGGCTGGTAGCTGCTTCCTGCTCAGCCGGACCAGCCTTCGAGGGCGGAGGGGTGCTGCATGGCATGAGGGCTGCTTCTGGCGCTATTGATAGTGTAGCCATCGATCGGGAAAGCCTTGAGCCAATGCTCTCGGTTATCGGCCAAGGAGCCCCTGCTGGCATTTGCGGCTCTGGAATCATAGATACTCTGGCTGAGATGCTCCTTAGCGGATTACTTGATCGCAAAGGGAAGATTTGTCGGGATATCGTCCACCCTCGTCTGCGGGAGGGAGAGTATGGTTTTGAATACGTTCTGGCTTTTGCCAAGGATACGGCCATCGGGAAGGATATTGTCATCACCGAGATCGACATCGACAATATTCTGCGGGCCAAGGGCGCGGTCTATGCTGGCTGCTCCACTTTGCTCAAGCAGGTGGGCCTTGGGATTGAGGACATCGAGCGGTTTTTGATTGCCGGAGGATTTGGTCGATATCTGAATATCCATAATGCAGTCGTAATCGGCCTCTTGCCCGATCTTCCCTATGAGCGGTTCCGCTATCTAGGCAACAGCGCCGTTACCGGAGGACATCTAGCTCTCCTTTCCCAGAGGCTGTGGCGGGAAGCCGAGCAGATTGCTCGCTCAACCACCTATCTTGAATTGAGCACCTCGGCCTCATTTATGGATGAATACGTATCCGCTCTCTTTCTTCCCCATACTGATATCTCACTCTTTCCTCGAGTTGAGCCGCTCTTGAAGAGTAAAAGAGCTGAAAATTAGGGAAAGTGAAAATTCCACAAAACAGAGTAGGACCCCCTACCAAGGGGCTCTGTGTGAGAGGCTATCTCTTTGTGAAGCAGGCAGGGGAAAATGAGCCTTAGCTTCACAGATAACAGATAATAGCTTATTTTTGGTAGCTTCGGATGAAATTCTTGATGCTCCGGTCATAGGTTTTTTCTATTTCAGGGCTAAAATAGCAGGCGGGAAGCTGATGCATCTTACGGTGATACTTGATACATTCGCAACATATTCCCTTGCGAGGGCAGGGATGATAGGTACAGTTACATTCTTTGATATTTGCGGTCTGATTACATTCAGGCATTAGCTTTTCTCCTTGAAAAAATATGGATTAAACAATAATCCGATATGGATTTTCTGTTTCTGTTGAGAAGGGGGCCCCAAGATTTTTGCACCGGTTAGAGCCAAACGACAAGTATCATTTAAGCACAAATTATACTCAAGTTCCCACCACGCTGTCAAGGAATTGATGCCCCCCACCGGATGTTCCCACATTTCCCTGAATCCTTGATGGAGGGGTGGTAAGATGGGATGGGTGGTAAGTGGTGGAAGAAGAGTATGGGAGGTTTCAAAAAGTAGGGGAGCATCTGGTTAAGGAATAACATCTGGTCAAGGAATTGAGAGCAAGCTTTATCTAAGGAGAATTTTTCTTATGGAGGGAGAGCCCTGGATTTTCATAAATGGAAGTTTTTGGCCGAAATCACAAGCCAAGATTTCGGTATTTGATCATGGTCTGCTCTATGGCGATGGTATCTTTGAAACCCTTAGGGCTTACGGGGGGAAAATTCTTTTTCTTACCCGACACATCGAGCGCCTTATGGCTGGGGCAAGGGCTATTTCGATAAATATTGGCCAATCAGCCGAAAGTCTTTGCCAGATTCTATATCAGATCTTGGCTAAGAATCATCTTGGCGATGCTTACCTTAGACTTTCCGTAACCAGGGGAGAGGGAGAGATTGGCCTTGATCCAGCCCTTTGCCCTCATCCGACAATCATTGTCCAGGCCAGGGCATTTTCTGGCCATCCGCCGCGGCTCTATCAGGAGGGTATTCGAGCCGAGCTGGTCAAGGTCTGCCGGAATGCTCCAAAGAGTACGGATCCGGCCATTAAGTCGCTCAATTTTCTGAATAACATCCTGGCCATGCAGGAGGCCCTGCGGGCCGGTGCCCGTGAAGCCATAATGCTAAGCCACGAGGGGTGGGTGTGTGAGGGCAGTGTCAGCAACATCTTCTGGGTTAGAGAGGGGATTTTGAAAACCCCTGCGACCGCGGTTGGTCTTCTGGCCGGTGTAACCAGAGAAGCGGTGCTAGAGCTGGCCCGGCTTTCTGGAATAGCGGTCGAGGAGGGATATTTTTCTCCTGAAGATCTGGCCGCAGCCAAAGAAATCTTTCTTACCAATACTACCTATGAGATAATGCCAGTAACTTTGCTCGGCCAATGTCCGGTGGGAGATGGCCGCCCGGGTGAGATAACGCGCTTTCTTTTGCAAAAATATCGAGAAAAGATACCCCAATTTTTGGCTGAGGATGAAAGTAACCTTGTGCGGCCTGCTGAGAGTTGAGCAGAAGCGAAAAATGCTTTAGGATTCTTTGCGGAATGATTTTTGAATCAGATGATTTAGAAATTTCTCACTGTCTAGGATCGCTTCTTTATCAAGGATAAATCTTTTTTGGCCGGTTTTCTCTTCTATCAGCCGAAGCCCATGCTCATAATTGTGGAATACCTGCTCACAGAGAGACTGAGGCGAGATCTGCCGACGCAGGATTTCAGCCGTGAGGTAGTTCGTAGCGCTTTGGTCCAGGGTAATTTCGATACCGGATCTGAGGAAAAATTCCCTCTCATAACTCTTGATGGCCTCATGGATTTTGGTAATTCGCTCGATAATCTGATCAATGGTATATCCGAGCGTTACGACGTTATCAACGATGATGTCAATGGCTTCGTTATCCAGCAACTCGTGATAGATCCCCTGCAATTCTACCCTTCGCTTGATGACTGATTGACGAACAGCTATTTTTTCCTCCTGCAGGAGACTCTCATAGCGCTCCATAAGGTCCTTATTGTATGGGTCTTTCAGGAGTTTATCCAGCTCGGTCTGGGGATCTTTAATCACCTGCTCAGTAACTACAAATTTATCAATCCCGATCGAGGGCAGTATCTGTTCGAATTTGATGAGCGATCTTTCGATCACGCTGACCAGCCCCCTGGCTCCGGTCTTTTCCTGATAGGCACGTTTGGCTATCTCTCTCAGGGCTGCGGTTTCGAACCGAATATCTATGCCATAGGCTCTGAAATCAAACTTCTTGTTAAGTATAATAGCACAATTTTTATTTTTTAAAATCTGAAACAGATCTTCTTCATTAAGGTCTTCCAGTACCGTCACAATGGGCAGACGTCCAATGAATTCCGATTCAAATCCATATTCAATGAAATCTTCAGCCTTAACCTGTTTCAACAGCGAAAACCGCGACGTTTCTTTGGGATAGGAGGAGGTGTTAAAGCCGATTTGCTGTTTATACAATCGCCTCTGGACAATCTCCTCTAGTCCATTGAAGGCACCGCTGACAATGAACAGAATATGCTTGGTATTGATCGTTTGCGATTCTGTTTTTCCTGTCCGGCGGTAATTTTCCAAAGCCTGAAGCTGAGACAGGGGATCATGAGGGACCCTGAGACTAACCTCTGTCTCTTCAAGGGGTTTGAGTAAAGCCCTCTGGACACCGGTCCGTGAGATATCTAACCCGTAGTGAGTGCCGTGCGAGGCGATCTTATCTATTTCATCAATATATATGATTCCGTACTGGGCCCATTGAATATCACCATTGGCTTCACGGACGAGATTGCGGACCAGATCCTCTACATCTCCCCCTACATAGCCGGTCTCGCTGAACTTAGTGGCATCTCCCTTAACGAAAGGGACCCCAATCTTATTGGCGATTAACTTGATCAGATAGGTCTTTCCTACACCAGTGGGACCCAGCATGATAATGTTGTTTTTGATATTTCCTATCTCCTGGAACTGATGAAACCGCTCGCCGCTCTGAAGCAGATGAATGCGGTGATAATGAGTGCAGATTTTAGTGGCCAAAATTTCCTTAGCCTCCTCCTGCTTAATGACATACTGATCGAGAAACTCTTTCAACTCGCGGGGCCGAAGCCCGAAGTTTATCTTCCGAGCAGGGGAGGGGAAGGAGTGATAGCCGGCCGGATAGTGTTCCCGGCTTTCCTCCCGGTTCATTTCTCCAGGAAAGGGCCCCAAAAATTTGCCCCCATATTTTTTTTGGAGAAACTCATTTAAATCTTTTTCCAACTCCTTTTTGGTCGGCACTTTTTCATCTTTCATACGCTAGTGGCTCAAACTTTTAGACTATTTAGTAGACTATCTAGCTCAATTTTGCTAGAATTTGTTTCCTTTTTTTTCTTACTATGATAACATATCCCTACTTTGGAATTCAAATCTACTTGGACTTTAAAATACTCTAAAAAATACTCTATAACACTTAAAATACTACTGGAGTTTTCCCTCAATCAATTTTTGCGTTCTTTTGTGCTCCTATAGACAAGTCGGTTTTTGACGATTTTGTCTGGAGTTGACAATCTTTTGGATGATAAAAAAAGGGGTATTTTTCAAAAACATTTGAAAGTTTAGAAATATTTTAAAGATTACAGGAAAAATGCAGAAAAACGGTATGGAATTTGGGCTGCTCATACCTACTATGATATAATATTAGTATAAGTGCGATAGGTGTCTTTAAGACCATCGGCCTGAAACTATCGATATGTATTAGCAGAAGTTATGATAGTTGCTACATGCAGAATAGAGTTATATATTCCAGAAGCCAATTCCCTGAAAGCAAAGCGTAAGGTTATCAAAAGCTTGAAGGATCAGTTGAGAAATAGGTTCAATGTGGCCATTGCCGAGGTAGAGTTGCAAGACTTATGGCAGCGGTCAATTCTAGGGGTTGTTACCTTGAGTAATGATCGCAGTCAGGTGGATGCAACCCTGGCCAAGGTAATTTCCTTTGTCGAGGGTACGGACCTGGCTATTATTGGCCATTACGAAATTGAGGTCTGGTGAAAGATTTGCTTATTGTCCAGGTTTCTCATCGTCAATCTATATTATAAATATATAAATATCAGTGGTATAAATATTAATGGCTTAGCAATAGATAAGAGGAGGGTTAATTATCCTAATCAGAAGGCTACAATTTATTAGGGTTGGTTATTTATCTTCATGCATCAGGTCTCCATGCGGCGCACAGCAGGGATGCATTATGTAAAGTGTGAGATGAGGAGAAGGGGCAATGTTTGATTACAAGCGAAGTGACAGAGTTGGGCAACTAATCCAAGAAGAGATATCTTTGATTCTTCTTGAGGAGACTAAGGATCCAAGGATTCAATTTGTCAGTATAACCAGAGTCGAGGTCAGTGATGATCTCAAGCACGCTAAGGTCTTTGCCAGTGTTCTGGGCTCTGCAGAGAAAAAAAAAGAGGTTTTCAATGGGCTAAGGAGTGCTCAAGGGTTTATCCAGAAGCAGCTAGGCAGAAAGCTCCACTTGCGGTATACGCCAGAGATCGTTTTTAAGATGGATGATTCGATCGAGAGAGGGGCTCATATCTACGAGCTGTTGGAAGAAATAAAAAATGAGGACAAACTTAAGAACGAAGAATAAAAATGTCCGATATAATTAAGGAAGTTGTGGACTGGATTAAAAAACACCGCTCCTTTTTGATTACCTCACACGAGGCAGGCGATGGGGACTCGATAGGTTCACAGATAGCTATGTCTTTCATTTTGGAAAAGATGCAAAAGAGCAGTCTGATCCTGAATAAAGACCCTGTACCAAACACTTACAAATTCCTGCCCGGGGCGGAGAGAATAAAGATTCAGGGTGATGAGGGGGGGATAGGGGCAGAATACGAAGCAGCCATTTTCCTTGATTGCGGATCACTTGAGCGGACAGGATTGTCGTTACCACCAGTTTCCTCTTGTTTGAACATTGATCATCACCTCAATAACGACCGATTTTGCCAGTTGAATTGGATTGATCCGTACATGTCCTCTACGGCCGAGATGGTCTATCTGCTGGCGGATGCCTTATCCATTCCTCTTGAGCCAGCTTTGGGTAGTAATCTTTATACTGGAATTTTAACCGACACCGGATGTTTTACCTACAGTAATACTACTCCGCGGGGTCTGCGGATAGCGGCTGAGTTGATCGAATCGGGAGTTGATCCATCTTCAATTGCTAACCAAGTTTATGGTCGCAAGAGCGTAGCTCAACTGCTTCTTTTAGGAGCCGCTCTTAGCAGTTTGACCCTAACCGAGGATGAGCGGATTGCTCTTATCCTTTTAAAGGAGGAAGTGTTTAAAAAGTATGAAACTACCCAGGCCGATGCTGAAGGAGTGGTTAATTATCCCCTTACCATAGACTCGGTGGAAGTATCTGTTCTTTTCAAGGAGATTTCGGAAGATTTCTTCAAAGTCAGCTTTCGATCCAAGGGGAGGGTCAATGTAGCCGCAATTGCGGAGAGTTTTGGTGGGGGAGGACACCATAATGCTGCCGGAGTAAAGATGAGGGGGAGCTATAGCCTAATCAGGGAACAGATTTTGGATTCGATCTGTCGGCAATTGGCAAACCCGCTTTTATCCGATAGGGAAAGATACGAGAATAATTTTGAATAAATTATTTAAACTGTATTCAAATTTCTTTTGATCTTTGATATAATAGGTTTTTATGATAAAGACCAGAACACGATCTACCTACACTACCAAAACTACCAAAGGAAGGGGGAGACCACAATAAAAAGGGAGATTATAGTTGGTGCAGAAATTGATGCTTATTGCACAAAGTGCCGATTGATCTTGAATCATGTGGTAGTAGCCATGGTAGGAAAACGGCCTCAGAAGGTGGAGTGTCTTACCTGTCATAGTCAGCATATGTATAGGGCCAGCGAACCGGGCAGTCGTGGCAAAGCGGGCTCTGCGGCAGCTTCTTCTGTCTCCAAGCAGGATAAGGAGATGGAAAAGAAGAAGGCCAAGCTCAAGCGGCTTCAGGAAAAAGAAAAGGAATTATGGAAAGAAATCATAGCTAAAAAAGATCTGACTATGGCCAAACCCTATATAATGTCTGATTCTTACGAGATCGAAGATGTGATCAATCACAGCAGGTTTGGCATGGGGATTGTTACTCATCTGATCACTCCTCAAAAAATGGAGGTTCTTTTTGAGGATGGATATCGGTGTATGGTTTGTAATTTTTCTCAATAACACTTGGCGGGTTACGGGCTTAGGGGGCTTGCCAGGGATGAGGCAGCAAGCTGCTTATTCGTAACCCACAAGCCTTCTACTTTGAGGCTTTTCACCTAGGGGGAAGCTTATGGCAGCCTTCCCTGTCTTGGCTTGGGGAATATCATCATTAAAAGATCATCTGATAAGCTGTCCATTTCTTTTCAGTGCACGAAAAACCGCATAATATCATTGTAGAATACATAGACCATCAGCAGGATCAACATCCCAAAGCCGATCTGCTGAGCCACTTCTCTTTTTCTGATACTGAGCGGTTTTCCGACAATCATCTCGATGATGAGAAAAAATATATGCCCTCCGTCTAGGATAGGAATGGGGAAGAGGTTTAGTATCCCTAATTGCAGACTAAGGAAAGCCATGAAGTAGATAAAATCGGGTATCCCTGCCTTGGCTGAGGCACCGGCGACCTGGGCAATCATGATCGGTCCGCCAAGGGATTTAGGAGAGGTTTTCCCTCTGATCAGCTTGAAGATAAAGGAGAAGGTGAGCTTTGCCTGCCTCAGGGTTTCAGCCAAGCCATTTTGGATTGAGGCTAAGAGGCCGTATTTTTTAATTATCATCTCCTCAGAAGGCATGATGCCAATAAGCCCCTGTTTAGTCTCAGGATCAGCCATTGGGACTACGGTTACGGAAAATTCTCTATCTTTTCGGCGGATGTTCAAAACTACCCTTTTCCCAGGATGATCGTGAATTAGCTCAGCTATCTCGTACCAATGTCCGACAGCTTTCCCATTAATATGGGTAATAAGGTCTCCAGCTTGCAATCCTGCTTTTTGAGCCGGATAGCCTGCGTTTACGCTCCCGATCCGAGGGGGAATATAATGATCGATACCGATTGATCCAAGCCCCATATCACCCACCTCATGAGGAGTAACGCTGAGAGCAAGATGCTGGCCGCGGCGCTCGACGAGAATTCGAAGCTTGGAGCCAGCGTTAGAAACGATGATCATCTGAAGAGCTTCCCAATGGTCGATTTTGCGGTCATTAATACTGATAACCCTATCTCCCACCTGAAAGCCTGCCTTGTGGGCTGGAGAATTCTCTCTGACCCAGCCAATGACCGGCGAGGTCATGAGGTAGGCGGGAATTTTACGCCCGATGAGAAAAACGGTGAACATGAGCAAGACAGCCAAGATCACATTCATCAACGGGCCGCTGAAGACCACCTGCATTCGCTCCCAGGGCGAGCGGGAAGAGAATTCCCAGGGCTCTCCTTTCAGTTCCTCATCTGGATTTTCTCCAGCCATCTTGACATATCCTCCCAGTGGGAGGGCCGAGATCATGTATTCGGTATCTCCTTTTTTAAACCCCAGCCACGGAATTTTGGGGCCAAAGCCGAGAGAAAATTTTTCGACCTTAATTCCGATCGCTTTGGCCACAATAAAATGACCGAATTCATGAACAAAGATGAGCACACCTAAACAGATAACAAAGGCAAGAATTACGGTTAGCATGAAAGTCTCCCTATAATGTCCCTGGCCTGCTGTCTGCCCCAGCGGTCTGCCCACAGGGCATCCGAGATTTCCCTCAGGGGGACGGGTTGATGACGATTCAAGGTTTCTTCAATGATCTTTGGGATATCGCAAAAGTTTATTCGGCCCTGCTTGAAAGCCGAAATAGCTATCTCATTGGCCGCGTTCATCACTGCGGGGGCGGTCTGCCCCTGTCGGGCGGCTTCATATCCTAGCCGCAGGCAGGGGAATTTTTCAACATCTGGGCTGTGGAAGGATATTGTTCCAAGCCGGGGCAAATCCAGAGGGGGAAGATCAAGGGGCAGCCTCTCAGGATAAGAAAGAGCATAGAGGATCGGCAGACGCATGTCCGAGGTCGCCAAGAGAGCAAGTATATTTCCATCCCAATATTCCACCATAGAATGAATGACACTTTCAGGATGAATCACCACCTCGATACTGTCAACTGGAACATTAAACAGCCAGTGGGCCTCGATAACCTCTAGGGCCTTGTTCATCAGCGTAGCTGAATCGAGGCTGATTTTCTCGCCCATGGACCAGGTTGGATGATGTATGGCCTGCTGATAGGTAATCTTGCAGAATTCCTCCTTAGGGGTGAAAAGAAACGGCCCACCTGAGGCAGTGAGGATCAGTCGTCTGATTTCCTTAGGGTTATGCCCCAAAAGGCATTGGAAGATGGCTGAATGTTCGCTGTCTATCGGTAGAATTTGAATTCCCATACTTTTGGCTTTGTCCATGATGATGCCGCCAGCCATGATCAGGGATTCCTTATTGGCCAGGGCAATATTTTTGCCAGCCACAGCAGCCTCATAGGTTGGAAGCAGGCCAGCGGCTCCGCAGATGGCGCTGACCACCATATCCGCTTGCTCGTAGCGGGCCACCTGAAGTAGCCCCTCCATGCCTGCTATCACCTCACCATGAAATGGTTTGACTTCCTCTCTTAGCTCTTCCAGATGGTCCAGGTCGCGGATTGAAACCAATCGAGGCTGAAATTCTCTTATCTGCTGCCTCAAAAGCGCAAGGTTAGATCCCGCGGCCAGGGCTACAACCTCATATCGTTCTCTATATCGGCTGATCACCTCCAGGGTATTGGTTCCTATTGAACCAGTAGAGCCAAGGAGGGCGATTCTTTTTTTCTCCATCACCATCAATTCCTTGTAATTATCATGGGTAATTTCATGATGGCGTACATTTATTACCATTTTTATTATTGTATTATTGCCTTAATAGACAGGCAGTTAGATAGATAATAGAGATAATAGAAAAGTGCAGGGGCAGCGAAAATAAGACTGTCGATCCGATCAAGAATTCCCCCATGTCCGGGAAAGAGATTTCCACTGTCCTTAATTCCGGCTCCTCTCTTGAGCATTGATTCGGACAAATCCCCAACCTGAGCGAAAATGTTTAGTACAAGACCTAAGATAATGCTGTTCCCCAAGCTAAGTGATGGCAAAAAGGTAAAATGAGCGACTACCGAGACCAAAACGCTACCGACCAGGGCGCCTACTGATCCCTCGATTGTTTTCTTGGGGCTTACCAAGGGAGAAAGCGGATGCTTTCCCAGAAGAGTTCCGGTATAAAAGGCAGAGGTATCGCCGGCCCATACCACCAGAAGTAAATAGAAAATCAAAGCCTTCCCTTGAGCTAATCCCCGGATCCAGATCAAATAGCCCATCAGCCAGGCAATGGTAAAGACTCCAGCCATAGTGCCGCAAAGCCGGGCAATTATAGTGGATGGGTTATTAAAGTGAAAGAGGAAGCTGACAAAGGTGGCCATCACCGTCAGGACAACAACCAAGGGGAGAAGAGAAGCTCCTTGCCAAAAGGCCAGGCTAACCAATAATCCAAGTATCAGCCCCAGGGGGGTGGAGGAGTGAATATCGGCCTGATCCAAAATCTGGTAAAATTCTCTGATCCCCAGTAGAATACAGGCGGTTATCAGTAGCCAGAAATGGAAAGGGGTTCCGTAGTAAATCAGGGCCGCCAGTGGCGGGATGCCGACTATGGCTGTCGCTACCCGCTTGAGATATGGATGATGACTTTGGCTTTGGGTATTGGTTTTCACGTACTTTCTTATAGCTCCTAACTTTTTTTCTTTTTATTCCTCTTTGATTCGGCCAAACCTTCGCTCTCGGCCCTGGTAGCTGATAATAGCCTGCAAAAATTCATTTCGGCGAAAATCAGGCCACAGAGTAGGCGTGATCCAAAATTCCGCATAAGCCAGCTGCCAGAGGAGGAAATTGCTAAGCCGCATCTCACCGCTGGTCCGGATCAAGAGATCAGGATCTGGAAGTGAGCGGGTAAATAGATACTGGGAAAACAACTTCTCATCGAGGTCCTCTTCCTTGATTTTTCCGGCTTGCAGATCGCGGGCAATTTGCTTAGTGGCCATAATAATCTCCTGATGACCACTGTAATTTAAGGCCAGATTAAGTATCATCCCGCTGTTGCCTGCTGTTCGTTGAATAGTATAGCGCAGCTCTTTTCTCGCCTCAGGCGGCAGACCAGCTTCATCGCCTATGGACATCAGGCGGATGTTATTTTTTAGCATTCTCTCAAGCTCCTTGCGCAGATACTCAACCAGCAATTTCATCAGGGTATTTACCTCATCCTTGGGACGAAACCAATTTTCAACTGAAAAAGCGTACAGCGTAAGCACCGGAATCTTAATCTCGGCTGCAATTTCGACAATGTCCCTGACCGAATTGATTCCCTGCCTATGCCCCTCTACCCTGCTCAGGAAGCGGTTTTTGGCCCATCGGCCATTTCCATCCATGATAATAGCTACGTGCCTTGGAAGCCTTGCTGGATCAATCCTTCGCTTGAGTTCTTCTTCTGTTTCTGGCTGGGGTAATGTTTCTTTAACCGACATAGTGGACTATTTCTCTTTATCCTTGAAAATTTGGCGAGCCTCCTTGACATCCTGCTCGATCTGATGAACTAAACATCCGACACTGGGAAATGAAATCTCATCCCGAAGGCGTTTTATCAGCTCAATCTCCAGATATTGATGATATAGATCGGCCTGAAGGTCAAAAATGTACACCTCTACCCCAGGTGAAGAATCTTGAAACGTGGGCTTAGGACCAATATTAGCCAATCCATTATAGGTCTTCCCACGGATATGAACCCTAGCCAGATAGACGCCCGATTTTGGAATTAGTTTGATACCTGGGGCAATATTGGCCGTAGGAAATCCAATCTTTCTCCCCCGGCCACAGCCTGGTATGACCTTGCCGGTCAGAGTATAGGGCCTGCCTAACAAAAGATTCGCCTTTTCTAGATTGCCCTGCCGAAGATAGTTTCGAATGGCTGTGCTGCTTACATTTTCCCCCTGGATGACTACTTCTTCCACTACCTGAACCCGAAAGGGATATTGCCGGGAAAACTCCTCAAGCATGGCTACCGTACCCTTTCCGCCTCGGCCAAAGGTATGATTATAGCCTACATAGACCTCTTTGACTCTGAGTTTATCCCAGAGAATGCGCTGAATAAACTCCTCTGGATGCTGACTAGCAAATTCCTCGGTAAAGCGGGCAAAGAGAACGATATCCAGATTCAGCTTTTGAAGCAGCTTCATTTTCTCTTGAAAGGTGGTCAGAAGAGGAGGACAGCGATCAGGAGCAAGAATTTTCAACGGGTGCGGCTCAAAGGTAAAAACCATGCCCAAGACCCCGATTTCTCTAGCCCGATCAACCACTATCTGAAGAATTTTCTGATGTCCAAGATGTAACCCATCGAAATTCCCCATAGTAAGTACTACATTTCGGACATCAGGACCTAGGCATTGTAATCCTCGAATAATTTTCATGTTTAAGATTTCTATTTTCTTCTTAAGACTAGATCATTGAATACAGTAAACATAAAATTATATTTTACCACTCCTCAATTGTCAACCCTGCTGTGAGTCTAACAGATGTTCCTCAGGTAAAAAACAATCGCTCTTATTTATTAGCTACCATCTGAGAGACATAACCCTAATAAGAGCTAAGCCCCTTTGAGGGTTTATGGTTGTTCTGATATAGGGTTTATGGTGTCTGATAAGAGCAAAAACAATAGTTGAAAGTGGGAAATACAAGCGAAAAAGCCTCTCTTTCTTCATGAAAAGTGGTAAATGAGAAACTCCCCTCTTATTGTAATCCGGTCAAAATCGTACTAGGATTGGATATAAATGGGGAACATCTGACATCTGAACCAGATGTTCCCCATGTTTAAATTAGGAGGAGGAGATAAGCCGCAGGGGAAGGGTATTGAGGTAAAAGATAATAGTA
>JAILZY010000099.1 GCA_023512255.1 bacterium
ACACTTTTGCAGAAATTTCTTAGCGCCTTGACATCCTTAGAAAGTTACCTCTAATAGCAAATCCAGTAAAATCAAGGTCTTGGAGAAAAAGTGCAAAAGCATAGTTAATCTCTCAATTAATCTAAGAACAAGGGCCAAGAACGAGCATATTAGTATTTACAGTATATTAACAAGCATAATATATATTAACAAGTATAATATATATTATTATTAAGTATGATGAAGTATGATGTAATTGTCGTCGGTGCAGGACATGCTGGCTGTGAAGCTGCCCTGGCTAGCGCCAGGATGGGATGCAGCACTCTCCTTCTGACCATGAATCTTGACGGTATTGCCTACATGGCTTGCAGCCCGTCCATCGGCGGGCTTGGCAAGGGCCACTTGGTGAGGGAAATCGACGCCCTGGGCGGTGAAATGGGCAGGGTAGCGGATAGGACCGCCATTCAGTTCAAAACCCTAAACACCAGTAAGGGCCCGGCAGTTCAGGGGTCGAGGACCCAGAACGATAAGCTTCGCTATCATATGGTGATGAAGGAAACCTTAGAGAAAGCTCATCAGCTCCATATCTGCCAGGGGATGGTTGAGGAGCTTTTGGTGGATGGCCAGCGGATTTTTGGGGTAAGGACACGGGTACAGGGTGAGATTTTGGCCCAAGCAGTGATTTTGGCTACTGGAACCTATCTGCGAGGACTGGTGCACATTGGGACTGAGAGTTTTTCTGCCGGACGAGCCGGTGAGTTTTCTGCCGAGGGGTTAGCCCGGAATCTAGCCAGGCTTGGCTTTCAGATCGGCAGGCTGAAGACCGGCACGCCTCCACGGCTTCGCCGCTCAACCATTGATTTTTCCGCTATGACCCCTCAGCCAGGAGATGATTCTCCTCGGCCCTTTTCCTCATCTACCACCTGCGCCGAACTTCCGCAGCTTCCCTGCTACCTTACCCAGACTAACGATAAAATCCATGATTTGATCCGAAAAAACATTCATCTTTCGCCCCTCTACAATGGGACAATTACCGGCATCTCAGCTCGCTACTGTCCCTCCTTGGAAGATAAGGTCATGAAATTCCCTGAGCGGCAAAGCCATCAGGTGATTATTGAGCCCGAAGGCCTTGAAACTGAGGAAATGTACGCTAGTGGCCTTGGCAATAGCCTCCCCTACGAGCTTCAGGTGGCCATTGTCCACTCGGTCAAAGGTCTTGAGGAGGCCCAGGTTATGAGACCAGCCTATGCCATCGAGTATGACTTTATCTTTCCTACACAACTTAAGCCGACCTTAGAAACCAAGCTGATCGAGGGCCTTTACCTGGCTGGTCAGATCAATGGCACCTCAGGCTATGAGGAGGCCGCGGCTCAGGGGCTTTGGGCCGGAATCAATGCCGCCCTGGCGGTGCGTGGGGATGAACCCTTTATCATGGACCGCTCGGAAAGCTTTATGGGGGTTTTGGTGGATGATCTGATTACCCGGGGAACCCGTGAGCCTTACCGGATGTTCACCTCAAGGTCAGAATATCGGCTCATCCTCAGGGAGGATAATGCCGATCTGCGGCTTACGGAAAAAGGCTATCGGCTTGGCCTGGTCAGCCAGGAGCGCTACGAGCAGGTCAGGGAAAGGGAGCGAGCCGTTCGCCTGGGGCTAGAATGGCTCGGCTCGGTCAAGATTTTGCCTAATGTGGAAACAAATCAGGCTCTGGCCAGATTGGGTTCGGCGCCGCTTCAAAAAGTAGTCAGCCTGAAGGAAATCCTAAGACGCCCTGAGCTCAGGTTTCAAGATTTACAGTCTCTGCCTGCTCATCAGGCCTGCGGCGGCTGGCCCTCTGTCTGTTTAGACCCTGAAGTAGTGCGCCAGATCGAGATTGAGGCAAAATATGAAGGCTACATCCAGCGCCAGATGCAAGAGATCAGGCAGTTTCAAAACCTGGAAAGAGTCAAGATTCCACCTGACTTTGACTACCAGAGATTGTCAGGCCTATCTAACGAGCTGAAGCAAAAACTCACCGACATTCGCCCTATCTCTCTCGGCCAGGCATCCCGGATTTCGGGCATGACTCCAGCGGCTCTTTCCGTGTTGATGATTCACCTAAAAACCAGGAAGGCATTAGAAAAATCGCTCTGATATTCCTCCTCATCCGCCCTCTATGAGCGCTCTGATATACTCTTTGGTCTTTTCTTTGGTCTTTAAGGATATCGAATTTGCGTAAGGTTCAGAATGAAAAAGGGATCAAGGGGCAAAAAACGAAAAAGATTCTTTCCCTGGATAATATCAGCCATCCTGTTAATTATCCTGGCTACAGGGGTCGGCTATCTTTTCTTCATCCCTGATATTTCAAAGCTGGTTAGTGAGAATCCCCAAAAGACAGCTTTCATGGCCTATCGGGAGCGGGAATGGAAAGCCAAGGGCAAGAGAGTTAAAATCAAGCAGCGCTGGGTACCTCTCTCACAAATATCACCGCATCTGATCAGGGCAGTGATTATTGCTGAAGATGCTAAGTTTTGGAAGCATAATGGATTCGATTATGAGGCCATCAGAGCAGCCATAGAGCAGGATATTGCGGCCAGAAGATTTAAATTCGGCGGCAGCACGATCAGCCAGCAGCTGGCTAAGAACCTCTACCTTTCACCAGCCAAGAACCCTTTGAGGAAAATCCGTGAGGCGATCATCACCTGGCGGCTGGAGAGAACCCTTAGCAAAAGACGTATCTTGGAGCTCTATCTAAACGTCATCGAGTGGGGAGAGGGAATATTTGGCGCCGAAGCTGCGGCCAGATATTACTACGGAAAGTCAGCTTCGCGGCTTACTCCCCTTGAGGCAGCCAGACTGGCTGCGGTTATTCCTAATCCGCGGCGGCTCAATCCGAGGGATAATCACCGCTCTGTGGTCAGGCGATCAAACCGCATCTGGCACCGTATTATGGCTATAAGGGGAAGAGAGGGTTAATCAGCCGGGGGCACCGAGAGCGGCTGCCCCCGAGCGAGGTTTTGCCAAGGTTTAAGGTTTGCTCTGCGGCCAATCGCAGCTTATCAATATACTGCAAATCTCCTCTGGACAGGGCAGGCGTTTAGTCTGCTGTTACATGTAGCCTATCAGGTAATCTTAGGCTCAAGTTTTTTCGCCTGCTCTATCCAGTGCTGAACAACACGGGGTGAAGGATTAATCTTGGATAGCCGCTTTCTCGCGTTGATCTCGTGAAGCTTCTGAGAGAGAGCGGTTGCGTCCTGATCACGCAGATCCAAGGTTGTTCTTATTCCAGAGGCTTCGAGCAATTGGCTTGTCTGGCGGCCAATTCCACGGATTCTAAATAAATCCGCGGTGTTGGTCCACTTGAGCAAAGTGTCGGCATCAATCCCTATCTTTCCAGCCAGCTCGTCCCGCTCTTCCCTGCGCCCGCACATATTCAGCAAATCATCGGTTGTGTCTATTCCCACCTGGTGTAATTTTTCCGAGTAGGATGGACCAATTCCCTCGATTTCATCAATCCTGTTTGCCATAATCCTTATCTCCTTATTTAATATCCATTACAATAAAGAATTTAATTTTCTTCATCCTCTTTTCGGTTATTTTATAAATTATAATTTCGTTATTGAAGATGAGAAAATAGGAAATGGAGAAACAGGAAATAAAAACTACCGCCAAGAAGGCAGATCTATGATCATAGTAGTTAGATCTAAAATCATAGTAACAGATTGTTTTTTAAAAGTAAATGGCTGATTTGACAAACACCCCTTGGCGAAGTAGCCTGACTTCATCGAGATTCGACTTTCCCTTTTCCCCAGAATAATAATAGGTAATATCAGTGCCGCCATCTGCGGCCAGCCACAGATATTGCCAGCCCAGCTCAAAACCGATCGCTGCCCAAGGATGGTAGATAAGCGACAGCTCGGCACTCACTCCATACCCATAGGCCTTATGATGAAAGCTTGGATTTTGGGCAAAATCATCCTCAAGGTTCCATATTCCCGTACCAAGATAATGGGCCAGCAGGGGAGTTACTTTACCTCCGATTTCCAGAAAATGGCAAAGCGGAATAGGGGGATGGGTTAAATTCCATGTTGACTTTAGTCCGATCTTGATCGCATCCCAGGTGAAATGGTAATAGGAGTTTAACCAGCCGACGGTTTGCTCTCTATTGGCTATTGGCCCATTATCCTGGGCAGATCTGCTCTCTTGGCTGTCAAGCCGAGAAGTGGTGGGCAGGGGCCGGGTGGAGAACATACGCAGACTGTCCTGGTAATGCTGAATCCCTAAAATTCCCTGCCAATGCCAGGCTGGGGATAGCTTCGGTGCCCTTGCCCTGAGTGAATGAGGAGCTGTCCCAAGGGGTAGAGTAATCCGCCCCTCCAGACTCCAGAGATCAACACGGCCATCTACGGGATTTTTTGACTCTGAAAGCCGCCGGCTATTCTCATAATCGGTATCTTGGGAACGCCCGTTGTTGATCGGGGCTGCGGCAAAGAGAAGGTTTAAACCAAAGGCAGGAGCATGGCGGAGGATATCGACTTCGATAGAGAGCAGATCTGCATCAAGGTCATGGTATTTGAGCCTGGAGATGCAACTGCCCGATTTGCTGCTGAAGGATGTCTGCCAGGAGGCATCAGCCCTAGTGGGCCAATAGCCTGTTCGTAGACAAACATCATCTTTTCGCCTAACCGAGAGATTCTCTTGGCTAAGGCTTGGGCGGCTGCCTAGAAAAATCATTAATCCTGCCGCGATCAGGACTATTACAGGATTTGGCTGCACGCTGAGGATGGTTTTCATCCGAAAATCTCCCTCACTTTAATTCTTCCTCACCTATATCATTATCAAGGACTTTGAACTCAAAGACTTCGCAATTTCTTGAGTTAAACTATCCAGACTATCCTACATAAACGATAAATCTTGTGGCCCCAAACGTATGATCCCAAACAGGGCTATTTGGCGAGTTGAGACTTTATGCTTTGAAGAGCATATCTTTATCGGTAAGTTGAGAGAAAATAAGCTCACCGAAATGTGTTTTAGAAAACTAGAAAACTTCCTGCTCTTCCAGTGCTTAAGTTTTGGTTTTTTTCCAGGCATAATTTTTGATTAGCTATTTTGGTAAAAATTTATAGTTTATTTCATTGTGTTCAGGTTACCATTTATAAGGTTCGATTTTCAGAGTTTTTGACACTTGCCTGTTTTTGATTTTTGATTTGGAAATAATTTTTGACTTGCCCACTCTTGATTTTTTGGATTGGTAATACTATCATAGCATCTTGCCAGGCCTACTTTTTCGCTTGGGTGCCTTGAGGGTCCGCTTCATCCTGCCATAACCTTTGCTCGATTGTACCGGTATCATGCTTTAAGGGGTCTTGATCGTTCTTATTAGCTAGCCTTATGCTGGAGAGCAAGAGATGGAAGGGAGGAAGGAGTATGAGGAATTTGGAGGAAGGTAACAATTTGGCAATATAGACAATACTGCACTTTTGCGGCTTTCCATGCCTTGAAATTCTTGAAGGTTATCTTTCATACCAAACCCAGTAAAATCAAGAGGTTGGAGAAAAAGCGCAAAAGTATATGCAAAAGTATATAGACAATAGACAATAAAATAATAGATAATAGACAATAGTATATAGACAATATATACGGTAGTTAAAACCTTATGGAGGGCATCTGATGAGTGAGAAAGAGTATATGCTCCAGAAGGACTATGATCGACTGATGCAGGAGCTGGAAAGATTAAAAAAAAAGGAGCGGCCCGAAGTGATAGCCAGAATTGCTGAGGCCAGGGCATTTGGAGACCTGTCGGAAAATGCAGAATATGATGCCGCCCGTGAGCATCAATCATTTATCGAGGGAAGAATCCTTCAACTAGAGGATCGTCTAGCCAAGGCTATTGTCATTAATCCGGATGATTTGCCCAAGGATAAGATTGTCTTTGGCAGTCGGGTTATCCTATACGATCTGGACGAGGATCGTGAGGTGGAGTATACCCTTGTGGGCAAGGATGCAGATTACAGTAAGAAGGAGATCTCGGTCTACTCTCCTATTGGCCGAGGATTGCTGGGAAAACGCGAGGGAGATGTGGTTGAAATCAAGGTGCCTTCTCGAACCTTGCGCTACGAGGTCCAAAAGATCAATCCACAAGATGATTAATAGGCCATCTCACTTCTACCAATATCAATACAATTACCAATATCAACAATTATCAACAATATTGGAAGAGATCATTAATATTTGAGTGATATTATTGGCCTGGATATGGCTTTGGGGTAGGCTCTAGGTAGTCTTTTCGCCAACAAAGTGCGCAAGCTGGGTGAACACAGGGGCCGTCCCTGCGATTGATTGAGTAATTGGATATGCTCTCGCACTTGGCGAGGAAACCACTAAGTTTTAATTCTGGCCTGGATATCTCAACATCAGGATATCAAATAATAACCTTAGTAGGGTCTCCTGGAGGAGCCAGCAAAGTAGTCTCCTGGCCTCTGGTTATGAAAAACGAACCAAAACCAACGGATCGAAAGCTAGCTCAGAGGTTTCTTCTCCTTCTGCTGGTGGCAGCCCTTTTGCTGGCCTTCTATGTGATCAGAACTTATCTTCATTCTCTGATCCTGGCCATACTTCTGGCCTCGATAATTTATCCGATTCATGAGTGGATAACCCGGATTTTTAGAGGGAGAAGGAATCTGGCCGCCTTTGCCTCCTGCTTGTTGGTTATTCTGCTGATCGTGCTTCCCCTGTTGCTTCTGCTTTTTGGCCTGGTTGATCAGGGGGTGCGCTCAGTCAATGCGGTCCGCAGATGGCTTGAGCAGGTAAACCTAGAAGGCATATTGCAATCTAGGTACCTGATCTACCTTCGGCACCTGGGGAGCCGATACTTAGCCTCACCCGGCTTTGCCGTAAACCGTCTCCAGGAGTGGGCGATCAGAGGGAGTCAATACCTTGGGCAGTTCCTGCTGAGCCGGGGTGGAGCGCTGGTTTCTAACCTCGGCGCCCTCTTTGTCCATTTTTGGATTATGATCTTTATTCTCTTCTATTTCCTGCGGGATGGGAAGCAGTGGCTGAATCAATTTCTACACCTTTTTCCCTTGACCAGGAATCAGGAGGAGGTTCTGATCAGCAGGCTCAAAATCGTTGGCCGCTCAGCTCTGATCGGGACAATTCTGACCGCCATTGTCCAGGGGGTTGTCGGCGGCATCGGTTTGTGGATAGTCGGGATTTCCCCTCTGTTTTGGGGGAGCCTGATTGCCGCGGCTTCATTTATTCCGCTGGTGGGAACTGGTCTGGTTTGGTTGCCAGCGGTTTTGTATCTTTTCATGATTCAGCAGCCTGGCCGGGCGATCTTTCTGACCATCTACAGCCTGGCCATTTTGGGCTCCATTGATAACTTCTTGCGTCCTCACCTGATGCCAAAGCAAAAAGGGGTATCTTTCCCTCCACTATTGATTTTTCTGGCTATCCTTGGCGGGATAAGTACCTTCGGTTTGGTGGGGGTTCTCTATGGCCCCATGATTTTGAGCTTGCTGTCCTCTTTGCTCTATCTCTATGAAGTTGAGTTTTCTTCCTTCCTGGGGCATCAGGATCAATCTTCCTCTCGCCGGCATGATAGCTTTTCTGAGACGCCTTCCGATACAGAGAGCCGGTAGATTCCAAATTTACACAAAAAATTAAAACATTTAACACAACAATAATACATTTTGTACTAACCTACCGATAGATGAATAGAATCACAGAGGGAGAAAAAATCGGTGCATATAGCGCATATAATTTGTATGCATATAGTGCATATAATTTGATTGAAGATATAACATGGGGGAATTGAAAAATGGAAAAACATAATCTTCGACTCATGCAGTGCTTAAGCCTTGGAATTCTCCTGCTCATATCCTTTGCCTGCACTAAACTGCCAGCCAGGACAGAGCTAGGAGAGCCAAAGAGCGAGCTTTTTTATCCAGCTAAGAGCGCCTTGGATCAAGCTGTTTCCGAGCGGGCCGATGAGCTGGCTCCCGACGTTTATAGGCAAGCTGTCAGGGAGTATTTTAAAGCGGAAGATAAATTTGAGAAAGGAAAGTCTAAGACCGATGTCCAAAAGCATTTGCAGGAGGCTGAAAAACTGGCCAGAAAAGCTATTGACACCTCTCAATCCATGCAGAGTAACTTCCCGCAGTTGATTGCTAGCCGCGACAAGGCCATTGCTGCTCAGGCGCATAAGATGGATCTGCCTGCCTACAAAAAAGCGGATAAGTCATTTTTGGACGTCTGCTCTGATGTAGAAAAGGGAAAGATCGACCATGCCCGCAAGAAGGCCGATGAGGCCACAAGCAATTATCGTCTGGCCGAGCTCCAGGCCATTCAGCACAATATGGTTGGGGAATTGAACAGACAGCTCAAGGAAATTGAAAAAGAGGATGCTCATAAGCTGGCTCCAGAGACTTACCAGACTGCACTCAAATACCGCGACCAGGCCCTGGAGGTCCTGTCTCAGGATCGCTACAATGAGGAACTTGCCCGGCAGAAGGTGAAAGAAGGTGAGTACTACGCCCGTAAAGCCAGATTTTTGGCCCAGAAGGTTAAGGATTTTAAGGGAGACAAGAGTAATTACGAGAAGCTCTTCCTGCAGAGAGAGGCTGATCTCAATCGGATTGCCTCAAGCCTAGGAGTAAAACCAGAGTTTGACAAAGGCTTCCAGGTAGCGGTTTCTGAGATTGATCAGGCCATCCAGGAGCTGAAGCAGCAGGAGCAGGTCTACCAGCGGCAGCTAAGCTCTAAGGATCAGGCGCTGGCTAGAGCCGAGCAGCAGATCAGGGAGGCTGAGCAGGCCAGAGCTCGGGCTGAAGCTCGGATTAGAGAGGCGGAAGAGGCTAAGCAAAGGATCGCTTCTGAGCTCAAAACTACTGAGAGTGCTCTTGAGATGAGAAGGGCGGCGGAAGAGAAAATGAAAGCGATCCAAAAAATGTTTTCCCCGCAGCAGGCTGAAGTAAAGCTTGATCCTGAAAATAATATTACCATTGTTCTTCGGAGCATCAATTTCGACAGCGGTCGAGCCAGTCTAAAACCAGAACACTATGAGGTGCTGGCTAAGATCAAGCAGACAGCAGACCTTTTCCCAGATCGAAAGATGATTATTTCTGGCCACACTGACTTTACCGGCAGCAGGGAATTCAACCGCAGATTGTCCCTGGAGAGAGCCAAATCAGTGATGGACTACCTAAGATCTGCAGGCGTAGCCCCCGAGCGGATGGAAGCTATTGGCGCCGGGGAGTCAAAACCGATTGCTCCTAATACTACGGCTGAGGGGAGAAAACTGAATCGGCGAATCGAAGTAACCATTTTGGCTCCGTAAAAAGGAGGCTTTGTGTGAGACAGCAAGCGGCTCTATGCCGCACATGGCGCCGTGGGAAAGCAGGGAGCTATGGGCTGGCCACAGCACAGCAGGGAACTATGGCTGGCCACAGCACAGCAGGGAACTATGGCTGGCCACAGCACAGCAGGGAACTATGGGCTGGCCCACGGCAGGAGCTATGGATAACTGGCAGGGCCATTGCCCCTGGGAAGAGGGCTGGCTACAGCAGGGAGCTATGGCTGGCCCACGGCAGGAGCTATGGCGCTTGGCCGATGGTGGCCTTGAGTAAATTGTCTGTAGCGATGAGTATAATGATTAGGCAATTCTCTGTATGAGAAGTAGGGGGTGATATGGCAGGTGGAAGTAGGTGGTGGTGATGGCAGGTGTGGTGATATGGCAGGTGTAGCTATTATGGCCAAGCCCTGAGAGCAATCTTTGGCTCCCGAGGAGAAGTAGGGTTTGTTATCTTTGGCCGGCCGGCCCAGGTAAACAGTGAGGGAGTAGCCGTCCAGATCAGGTTGAGTTTGATCTGATTAGGCCGGCACAGGTAAACAGGAGGGAGTGAGGAAGAGGGGAAGGTTTTAAGTATTTTGAAACTCCTTCATGCCTCATCCCTCCTGTTTTCATTTTCCACTAACACTCTTTTTACCCTTCCACTATTTGCCTTTCTTTTTTTCATCATATTTTTTTCCTTTTCATCGCGTTTTCATCATGTTCTGTAGCTCCTTGCGTATTCAAGATCCAGTGGGAAAGTTCCCACAGTCATTAGATAAGAATATGAAATTTTATTCATAAAATATGAAATTAATTTCATAATTTAAGATTATTTAAGATTATTAAAGTTATAAATTAAATAATTTTAAATAATAATTAAATTTAAATATTAATAATCTACTTTAATTCAAATTATTATAATTAAATGGCATATATTTTGCAACAATGCGTATACGTATATAATTTATATTTTCTTTTCTTTTTCTGCTGTCGGCACTGGTTCAGTTTGATTTAATAATGTTGGCTATATTTCCATATTTTTTTAACTGTTTGAAAATATTTAAACTTAGTCCTAACCCTTAGTCATTATAAGCTCAAGCTCTCAGAGAGACAAAAAAGATGAAAGTATAATATTTCAATTAAACTTAACCAGTGCTTCTGTTGTCTATAACAAAAACAAAAAACTTGGGAAACATCTGGATAATTTAATAAGAAGCAATATAGGAGGTAACAAAATGTTTTGGTCAAGAAATTGTATTATTGGCTTAGTAGTAAAATGGGCAATAGCTTTGATAGTAACATTAGGAGCGATCTGGACAATGGGAGGCCTGGTAGGCTTTAGGACAATTTCCGGGCAGATGATTCCAGGGCAGAAAAGAGGCGAAGCTTGGGCAGCAAATTCATTTTTTCCTGATAGCGGACAAATCAAATTTACTCCTGGCCCATCTGGTACTCAGCTGTTGGGGCCAGATTCTATTCCCCTAGAAATCCTGCCTCAAGACTTAGTGTCAAGTTATATCCCACCCGATACCAAACCACAGATCAAATCCTACACTAGTGCCCTTCCCTCAGAAGCCCCACCTCAATTTGTCTGGACAATCCCTGAGCCACCACCCCAACCATGGTATTTCAATTATCCTTGTGGTCTTGCGGTTGATGGCAGTGGCAATGTCTATGTGGCTGACACTTATAATCATCGGATCCAGAAATTCAGCTCATCAGGGGAATTTTTGGCCAAATGGGGATCTTTTGGCCAAGAAGATGGGCAATTTTGGGGTCCTCATGCCCTTGCGGTTGATGGCAGTGGCAATGTCTATGTGGCTGACACAGGGAATGATCGGATACAGAAATTTAGCTCATCAGGGGAATTTTTGGCCAAGTGGGGCTCTCGTGGCCATGAAGATGGGCAATTTGAGTGGCCTTATGGCCTTGCGGTTGATGGCAGTGGCAATGTCTATGTGGTTGACACAGGAAATGATCGGATACAGAAATTCAGCTCATCAGGGGAATTTTTGGCCAAGTGGGGATCAGAGGGCCAAGAAGATGGGCAATTTGCCGGTCCTTATGGCCTTGCGGTTGATGGCAGTGGCAATGTCTATGTGGCTGACATATGGAATCATCGGATACAGAAATTTAGCTCATCAGGGGAATTTTTAGCCAAATGGGGAGCCTTTGGCCATGAAGATGCGCAATTTGTTTTTCCTTTTAGCCTTGCGGTTGATGGCAGTGGCAATTTCTATGTGGCTGACACAGGAAATCATCGGATACAGAAATTCAGCTCATCAGGGGAATTTTTGGCCAAGTGGGGCTCTCGTGGCCATGAAGATGGGCAATTCCGGTATCCTTTTGGCCTTGCGGCTGATGGCAGTGGCAATGTCTATGTGGCTGACAGAGATAATAATCGGATACAGAAATTCAGCTCATCAGGGGAATTTTTAGCCAAATGGGGAGCCGCGGGTTCAGAAGATGGACAATTTTCTTATCCTTGGAACCTTATGGTTGATGGCAGCGGCAATATCTATGTGGCTGATAGTAATAATCATCGGATACAGAAATTCAGCTCATCAGGGGAATTTTTGGCCAAGTGGGGATCAGAGGGCCAAGAAGATGAGCAATTTTGGTATCCTTATGGCCTTGCGGTTGATGGCAGTGGCAATGTCTATGTGGCTGACACATGGAATAATCGGATCCAGAAATTTAGCTCATCAGGAGAATTTTTAGCCAAATGGGGATCTTTTGGCCAAGAAGATGGGCAATTTGATGGCCCTTGTGGCCTTGCGGTTGATGGCAGTGGCAATGTCTATGTGGCTGACACTTATAATCATCGGATACAGAAATTTAGCTCATCAGGGGAATTTTTGGCCAAATGGGGATCTTTTGGCCAAGAAGATGGGCAATTTGATGGCCCTTGTGGCCTTGCGGTTGATGGCAGTGGCAATGTCTA
>JAILZY010000100.1 GCA_023512255.1 bacterium
CTATTGTCTTTTACCTCAATACCCTTCCCCTGCAGCTTATCTACTTCTCCTAATTTTAAATATGGGGAACATCTGCTCAGCCTCCTTATCATTCTATTCTTGGCCTGGTTCAAAATTTAATATATAATTAGAAAAGACCGACTGATTAAGGGAGCAAGATGCTATGTCAAAGAGAATTAACCCCTATGATCAGAGTTTGAAGCTCGTTGTCAAGTACTACCCTAGGGTATTCGTAAGTCTACTAAACCTGGGTGAGAAGGTAGAAATAGCGGTGGAAAATCCGGAAATAAATCTGCCAGAGAAGCGGGCTGACTATGTCTTGCGACTGACCACCGAAGATGGTCAGGAAGGGTATATTATCTTTGAGTTCCAGTTTATTGGAAGTACAGATGCTCTCAAAAGTTGCTTTATCAAGTGTGCGCTGTTACATGAGCATACTAGCCTGCCAGTTATTGGAGTAATTATCTACCTCATGAAAAGGGGCTGTCAGCAGGTGTACGATATATGTTTTCAGGGTTGCCGGAATCAGTACCATTTTGAGATTATTCGGCTGTGGGAGTACCGGGAGGAGATAGAGAGTGGAAAATTAAAGGAGCTTGCCCCCTTTCTCATCTTATTTACTGATGAGCCTGTAGAGGAGGTTTTGAACAGAGAGAAAAAACTGATTATGCAGGTTGAAGATGAGAAGAAACGGGCAAATCTTTTATCAATAGCCATGACTCTTGCTGCCCATCGGTTTAAAGGAGCTTGGGTTAAGGAGTACTTCAAGGAGGAAATTAAGATGGTCAAGTCGGCAGATATTATCCAGGAATGGATAGAAGAGGGAATCGAGAAGGGGAGAAAGGAGGGACTTCAACAAGGTATCCAGCAAGGCCTTCAACAAGGTATCCAGCAAGGCCTTCAACAAGGCATCCAGCAAGGACTTCAGCAGGGGATCCAGCAAGGCATACGAGGTGGACTGCTGGATGCTATCTCATTTGGACTGGAGCTTAGGTTTGGAGTCGATGGATTGAAGTTGTATGAGCGGATCGGTCAGATAGATTCGGTGGAAAAGCTCAAGGCCATTAAGGAAGCAATCAGAATAGCCAAGGATATCAAAGAGATAGAAAGCTTGCTCTAGCTCATAGCCGGAGAAGATTTCGGGCAGTAGTCTGTGGAAATACCAGCTTAACAGCCTTTTTGAGGAATACTATGGAGAAAATTATCGAGAAGGCCGGGATATTGATTGAGGCCTTGCCCTATATTAAAAATTTCTATGGGAAAACCTTTGTTATTAAGTATGGCGGTGCGGCTCAGACCGATGAGGCTTTAAAAGCTTCCTTTGCTCAGGATGTGGTTTTGCTTAACTACATTGGTATCAATACAGTCATTGTTCACGGCGGTGGCCCTAAGATATCAGAGACGATGAGAAAGATGGGCAAGGTACCCAATTTTATTCATGGCCATCGAGTTACTGATGGCGAGACGATTGATATCGTTGAGATGGTCTTGAGCGGTCTGATTAATAAGGAAATCATTACCCTGATCAACCGGCATGGTGGAAAGGCAGTAGGGTTGACTGGAAAAGATGGTGGCCTGATCAGTGCAGTTAAAAAGGTGATTAAAAAGGTCTCGCCCGAAACCGGGCTTGATGAAATCATAGACCTTGGCCATGTTGGTGAAATTAGTCGGGTGAATCCTGAGGTCATCATAAATCTCAAACAAAACGGCTTTATTCCGGTTATCGCTCCGGTTGGGGTGAGCGATGACGGACAGACCTTGAATATCAATGCTGATGATATGGCTGCCTCGCTTGCTTCAGCGATCAAGGCTGAGAAGCTGATTCTCTTGACTGATGTGCCTGGTATTCTCGACCGGGAGGGGAAAATCATCTCGACCATTAAGAGGGATGAGGTTGAAAAACATATTCAGGACGGGACGATTTCAGGCGGAATGATACCCAAGATCAGGGCTTGTGTCGAAGCTGTAAAGAATCAGGTTAAAAAGATCCATATTGTAGATGGCAGGATCTCCCACTGCCTGCTTCTTGAGATCTTTACCCAGCAGGGGATAGGGACCGAGATCGTGAACTGACTCCTAGTCAGGGTGGGAGTTGGTTGACCGCGAGCGAAAGGAGGGAAAAACATGGCGGCCACAAAAAAGAAAGCCTTGTTGATTATCGATATGCTTAATGATTTCGTGAACCAGGGGGCACCTCTTGAGGTTCCTGAGACCCGGCGAGTGATCCCGGCTATCCAGGAAGAGATAGCCAGAGCTCGGCAGGAAGGGTATCCGGTAATTTATGTTTGCGATTCCCATGAACCTAATGATCGTGAGTTTAAGCGCTTTGGCTGGCCTGCCCATGCGGTCAGAGGCAGTCTGGGGGCAGAGGTGATTGATGAGCTAAAGCCCTCAGCCGATGACTTTGTGGTTGAAAAAACCACCTATTCTGGCTTTTACAATACTAGGCTGGATGATCTTTTAAAAACCCTCGGCGTGGATACCCTAAGGCTTACTGGCTGTGTTACCCATATCTGCATTATGTTTACCGCCTCTGATGCAGTGCTTCGGGGATATGAGGTTGAGGTGGTCAAAAATGGAGTAGCTGGCCTGGCCCCTGAGGATCATGAGGCCGCGCTGCGAATCATGAGCGGGGTAATGGGTGTGGCTATCGTCTAAAATTACTTGATGAATCTCGCAAAGATGAATGAATCGGCGATGGATCGTAAGATGAATCGGGCACTTTCCCTACTATGGAAGTTACCTTGCCTTTGGAGGTTATAATATTAGGATGTTTCGGGATCAAAAAGTTGTGGTAGTCATGCCAGCGTATAATGCAGCTAAAACCTTGGAGCAGACATATAGGGAAATCCCGTTTGATATTGTGGATAGTGTAGTTTTAGTGGATGATGCCAGTCAGGACAATACCCTTGAAGTAGCCAGAAAGCTTGGCCTGAGCAATATAATCCGCCATCCGGTAAATCGAGGCTATGGTGGAAATCAAAAAACCTGCTACACTACGGCTCTTTCTCTGGGAGCAGATATTGTCATTATGCTTCATCCTGACTACCAGTATACCCCTAAACTGATTCATGCTATGGCCTCACTCATCGGAGTTGGGCAGTACGACCTTATTCTGGCCTCCAGGATTTTAGGCGATGGTGCTCTTGAAGGGGGAATGCCTCTCTACAAGTATATAGGAAACCGATTCTTGACCTGTTTTGAAAATTATCTGCTCGGCAAGAAGCTGTCTGAATATCATACCGGATACCGTGCCTTTTCTCGTAAGGTGCTCGAAACCCTTCCTCTTGAGGAAAACTCCGATGACTTTATCTTTGATAATGAAATCCTGGCTCAGGCCATTTTTTTTGGTTTCAGAATCGGAGAGATTTCCTGCCCAACCCGCTATATTGCTGGAGAATCCTCTTCAATCAGCCTGCGGCGTAGTATCACCTATGGGCTGGGTGTGCTGAAAACATCCATAAAGTTTCGGATGCAGAAGATGGGCTTGAAGCATTATCCGATCTTTTCTTCAAGAGGGAGGAGGCTGAATTTATCATCCGGCTCAGGCCGCGGTCAGGCTAGTGAGTAAAGGGGGTCAAGGTAAAAAACAATCGCTCTTATTTATTAGCTACCATTGAGAGACATAACCCTAATAAGAGCTAAGAACCTTCGAGGGTTTATGGTGTCTGATATATAAGAGCGAAAACAATAGTTGAAAGTGGGAGGTACAAGCGAAAAAAGCCTCTTTTTCAACCCGGAAAGTGGTAAAGAGAAACTCCCCTCTATAAATGGGGAGCATCTGAGAGGCTATCCGGATCTTTGTGTTTTTCAGCTCGATGAGGAGTGAAAAAATATGGAAAAACATCTTGAGGGAGTTCATTGGCCAGGTCATAACCTAGCCTATGCTGATCTTACTCAAGCCTCGATGATTAGGGCCAATCTTGAGCGGGCCAATCTTGAGCGGGCTAACCTGTGGAGAGCAAACCTTGACTATGCCTATGCCCGTGAGGCATGTTTCAAACATGCTTCCTTGAGAGAGGCCCGAGGACAGAATATTAATCTTGAGCGTGCCTTTATGGAAGGAGCAGATCTGGCTTGGGCTTATCTGCCTGGATCTTTCCTCCATGCCGCCCATTTGGCCTGGGCTAACCTTGAGGGGGTTAATTTTCGCTCGGCTAACCTGACGCTTGCCAACCTTGCCCATGCCAAACTTATCAATGCTGACCTTTGGGGAGCCAATCTGAGTCAGGCTAACCTTGAGGGAGCCGTACTAATCAACACCAGCCTGGAGAAAACCAATCTGCACGGCTGCAACCTGGCCTATGCCCAGCTGATTAACGTCAATCTGCGGGGCGCAAATCTCGGTCAGACAAGTTTCTACGGCGCTACTATTGATCAGGTAAATATGGACGAGGCCGCGCATATTCAGCAGGCGAATTTCGATCAGGCCACTTTTATTAATGGAAAGCTCTTACGTTTTATGAACTTTGCCAATGCCTCTTTTCAAAATCGAGACTTGCGCCAGGTAGATTTCCAGGGGGCAGATCTAGGCGGCGCCAACTTTGAGGGTGCCCAGCTGGATGGGGCCAATCTCAAAGATACCAATTTAATGTTCTGCAATTTTCAGGGAGCATCGATTCAAGGCACCCTGTTTGACTATGCCATTATGACTGGCGCTAATATCTCGCACATTGAGCAATTTCAGGGAGCTAGTTTTCGAGGGGTAAACTGGTGGGCGGCTAGTTGTCTTTCTCCTGAGGAGTTTAAAAATTATCTTAAGAAAAATTTTCCTGCTCGCTTCTAGGGAATGGAGCAGGTTTCACTTGTTCGAGTTTGGATACAAATTTCCCTGCTCGCCTATAGGGAAGTATCTTGAAAAAGATCAGATTGGTGGCCTCAATGCCTTATGTACCATTTTCAGTGGTCTTAGCTTTTCTCCTTTTGGTTCTCTTTTTTCTTATTAAGATTCAGATAATCACCTATGCCTTTGAAAAAATTGGCATTCAGCACCAGTCTCTTTTTTTTCTTCTATTTTTGTCCTTGCTTGGAAGTTATGTGAACATTCCGCTCTGGCAAATTCCCCCGCTCATTCCCTCCTGGCTGGTTAGATATTCACGGTTTGGTACCTGGTCTGCCCCCCTTCCCCTTACCATCCAGACCACGATAGCCGTTAACCTGGGCGGAGCTATTATTCCCAGTTTTATCTCACTCAGGCTGATGACCAAAACTCCCTCGCCGGGCAAAGCAACCTTAGCTACCCTGATTGTTGCTCTAATTATTCAGGCTATCGCCCGGCCGGTCCCCGGGGTTGGAATCGTGGTCCCGGCTCTGTTCCCTCCTTTATGCGCTGCCTTGATTTCGCTTCTCATCGAGGGCCAAGCTACCCCTCAGACCGCTTATATCGCCGGCAGCATCGGCACTTTGATCGGGGCTGATCTGGTCAATTTACCTAAGCTTGCTTGCCTTGGTCTGCCTGTGGCCTCTATAGGAGGGGCTGGCACATTCGATGGGATTTTCCTGACTGGTCTCATTGCCGCGCTCTTAGCTTGAAATTAAAGCTGCTTTCTCTTCAAGAATCTATCTTCGAGAGACACGATCTTATCGCCCTGAGAAATTCCTTTGACAGTTTTATTGATCCCGTGCTTTTTCATCAATCGCCAGAGGGTAGAGCGGGCAATGCCTAGCCTCTGGGCCGTATGTCCTAGGTGTCCGCCTGTTTCCTTAAGGGCATTGATGATCATCCAGGCCTCCATTTCGTCAAGGGTTTGGATCTTTTCTCCTAATACCCGATCCTGCTCAGGTGCAGAGGGCGATTCGGTCTTCTTTTTCTTCTTTGCCTTCTGGATTTCTTCCGGGAAATCCTCTGGCATGAGGACATTTCTCTTGGCACAGATAAAGGCATGTTCAATGGTATTTTCCAGTTGACGGATGTTGCCTGGCCAGTCAAAGCTGACCAGACAATCCATGGCCGCTGGAGAGACCGAGGAAATATTCCGATTGAGCTTCTTATTGAATTGCTCGATAAAATGGTTGACTAGCAAAGGAATATCATCTACTCGCTCTTTCAGGGGGGGGAGGTAGATATTGACTACATTCAGCCGATAGTATAAATCCTCACGAAATTCTCCCCTAGCTACTGCGGCCTTAAGGTCTTTGTTAGTAGCGGCGATAACCCGCACATTGACACTGATGGTCTTCAAAGACCCTACCCGCTCAAATTGCCGCTCCTGTAGTACCCTGAGCAATTTTACCTGAATCATCGGGGAGATATCACCAATTTCGTCCAGAAATATAGTCCCACCGTCTGCCATTTCAAATCGTCCCATTTTATCCCTGATAGCACCAGTGAATGCCCCTCGAACATGGCCAAAGAGCTCACTCTCCAAGAGCCCATCGGGCAGGGCCGAGCAGCTAACCCCGATGAAGGGCTTATCATGCTGAGGGCTATTGTAGTGAATTGCCCGGGCGATCAGCTCTTTTCCCGTACCGCTTGCTCCCTGGATGAGAACCGTAGTGAATCCCTGGGAAACAATGGAGATAAGCTCGTAGATCTCCTGCATTTTGTGATTCTTTCCAATAATATTGCCGAACCGATAGCGCTCTTTAAGGTCCCGAAGTCGGTTTTGCTCAAATTCAAAAAGCTTGTTCTCCAGCCGCTTGCGCTCGGTAACATCGCGAAAGACCTTGAGCAAAGAGATCGTTCCATCTTCCATAACAATAGGACTCATGGAAATATCGAGAGTCTGCCCTTGGAGAGAATCTCTAGTCAAGAATAGGCTTTGCCTTTTGTCTATGATCTCCTCCAGCACGCAGGCATCACAAGGCTCGCTTCGTCCCCATAGGGCTTTATAGCAGAGCCTGTGGAGCTGATCCCCAAAGATTTTTTGACCGCTTTCATTCATGTATTGAATTGTGTAATTTTTATCAATAATCATCACTCCGTCGCTTAGGCTCTTTAAAATAGCTCGAAACTTATCCCGGCTGACCTGGATCTCTTTTTCGAGTTTTCTCCTCTCTGTAATCTCGGTAAAGACCGCTGAGGCACCACGGTAGTCTCCCCGCTCATTGAAAATAGATGAGAGGCTGCAAATTAATGTCAAGTGTTCGCCTCTCTGATTAGGCAATTCGATCTCGAATGAAAATGCTTTATTTTTTTTGCTTTCTTCAATCGCCTCTTTCATTTTGACCTGATTTTCCACATCTAGGAAGATGCCGTAATTCTGACCGATAATCTCTTTATGCTCATAGCCGAGCACTTCACAAAATTTTCGGTTTACAAAAGTAATTTTATCTTCATGGTCAATGACCATCAGCCCTTCATTCATCTGCTCGACCAGGTTTTGGTATCGGTTCTCGGATTCCTTGGCTAGGATATCCATCTTCCTCACCTGGGTAACATCTCTGGCCATCTCGACTACTCTGGTGACTTTCCCCTCGTGATCTAGAATGGGTGAGGCACACATTTCATAGAAAAATTTCTGCCCTTTTTCCTCTCCCGTAACCTCCATCCAGTGGGAGTTACCATCGGCAAAGCTGGCCTTGACCACACATTCTGAGCATGGCTGATGCAGACCTCGATAGATTTGGTAACATTTTTTACCGATCAGACCCTCTCCGTTTCCCCTGGCATTACTCCACACTACCCGCAGCTCTGGATCAAGGATCACAATTCGGTCGTTAATTGACTGTAGGACCGCCCGCAGCTTGGCTTCTGATTTTTTAATCTTCTCTTCAAGCTGAATCTCGCGAGTCAGATACGCAACCCGCTCCTCAGTACAAACCCGTTTGTTATTGATGGCAATCAACAGAATGCTCCCTACGGTCATTAAAGTGATGAGCCCTAACATAATCAGGGTAAATCTTTTCTGCAGCTTGCCAATGGGATTTGATATTTCGCTGTAGGGCGTGAACATGGTCATGATCCAGGATTTGACCGGCAAATGTATAGGCGCATAAGACAAAAGCTCCATCCGGCCAAGATTGGGACTTATGACCCTAAGGAGGCCCTTCCCCTTGCCAAGCAGAAGCCTTAGGAAATCTTCCTTATTTTGGAATGGGAAGACCTTGTTTTTTTCATCGATCATCTTAATGTCTATATCCTTGATATTCTGTCCGATGAATTGGGGGCAGGGATGATCGAGGATCGTCCCGTCAGCATCAAGAATACTTACATAGCTTCCACCCAAGTTTACATGCCCGAGAAAATGGTCAGCCATCTTTTTGACATCAATATCCGCAGCCAGAGTACCTAATAATTTTCTCTGCTCATACCCCGCCGGCGAAGCCTCAGCAGGATGCGAAGTATCCACACCAAAGACAGGAACGCTGATTCGTATTCTTCCCTCTCTCTTTTCATTAAAAAATAACTTGGATATGAATATCATGTCTCCACTGGGGCTTTTAGGCTGCTTTTCCCAGTCATAATCTGCCCTTATATCTTCACCTCTGTCAGCCAGTTGCGGGGCAGCTTGTTGTAATTTCCCCTGCTTATCAAAATAGAACAAGGAGACTAAAAAGCCATTTTTTTTGAGGTGAAGAGAATAGAGATTATCTAAGGCGGTCTGTTTGATCGGTATCGCTGAATCTTGGTCCGATTTTAATTCATTGAGGATACACAGATCCTTGATAACCTCATTGATAACCTCTTCAATTCCATGAGCCGCACTTTCTACCGAGGTTAACTGATGCTTTTGAAATTCGCTGATAATGTTATCTTTAGATTGGGTATAGATGGAGAGAATAACAAAGATTAAAAGGATGACCGCCACAATACCGGCGATGATAATAGGGTGATTACTTCTATATATATTATCCAGGAATATATTGCTCTTTTCTTTTAACTCCTGGCCAATGCTCATGAATAATAATCTCCACAACTCCCCCCTTCGTAGCTTTTAAGAAAAATTATCTGATAGAAATAGAAAGGCATAATTAATTTAATTCGCTCTTATGTCTCAAATTTATTAGCTACCATTAAGAGATATAACCCTCATAAGAGCTAAGCCCCTTCGAGTTTATGGTTGTTCTGATATAGGGTTTATGGTGTCTGATATATAAGAGCGATTTAATTATAAATTATAACATATCAAATTGGAAAATCAAATCTTTGGAAAAGAAAAAAACATTTTCTCAAAAGCCACGCTCTCACATCTTAAGGGAGAGACCAGCGCTTAGGCGCACGCACAGCCTGCGGTTTTTTGATTGAGCTTTGTGGCGCGATTTTTGCCTTCGGGCGGTTTTCCCATGCAGGAAACTTAATTAATTGAAATTACATGAATTTTTTCATGAAGGTTGATTCAGGATATTTGAGACGAACTGCTTTAATTCTTCAATTCGAAGTGGCTTGTTAAGGAATTCATCCGCCCCTTGTTCCATAGCCTCAAGATATGATTTTTGCCCTCCGAAGGCGGTAATTAGCACAACCTTAATATTAGGGTCTTTCTTTCGAACCGCCTTCAACAGCCTGACTCCTCCCATCTGTGGCATATTTTTATCGGCTAAAATCAGATCGAAGTGATCTTCCTCGATCTTGTCTAGGGCCTGCTTACCATTTTGGGCAGTGGCGATTCCATACCCCGCCTCTTCCAAAGCCTCCCGGTAAACGCTGCAAAGCTCTTCATTATCATCCACAATTAATATCTTAGGCACCTTTTTTGTATCCATCAATTTTTCCCTCTTTTCAATTTTCCTTACATCACTTATTTTAGTGAGCAGCCCTCATGGAGAATATTCCCGTGTATTGGTGGTGGGGGGAAGTGTCTGTTTATCTTTCTATTGTTTCTCAATATATGATATAATAACTTATTTGTAAAGATGAAAAGTAAATGGTGCAGACAAAGGCATTATTGCGGGCAAAAGTATTAAAGGCGTTTCAATTGGTAGTGAGGGGTAGCAGCCAGGGAAGGAGCGAAAAACATGGAGCAAAAATATCGTTATCCCCTGCCGACCGTAGATATTATCATTGAGGTAGAGGGTAAGGGAATTGTTTTAATCCGGCGAAAGAATCCACCATACGGCTGGGCCATACCAGGTGGGTTTGTGGAATATGGAGAATCCCTAGAAGAGGCTGCTATCCGGGAGGCCAAAGAGGAAACGAATCTTGATGTGCACCTGGTGCGGCAGTTCCATACCTATTCTGATCCAGGCAGAGATCCTCGCTTTTGCACTATCTCTACTGTCTATCTGGCTACAGCTAAGGGAGAGCCGGAAGGCAAGGATGATGCTACCGAGGCCCGCATTTTTACCAGAGATCGCCTTCCTCCTGATCTTGCCTTTGATCACGCGAAGATTTTAAATGATTATTTTGAGAAAAGATACTGATTATTACCGAACACATTTTATCTTCCGGTTTTGTATATGCACTGTAAGTGCAGGCATTTCATGTCATTCCCGCGAAAGTGGGCATCCAGAGAGGGTTGCTGCAATTATACATTGCTGCAATTATCCATGGATTACCCACTTTTGCGGGAGTGACGATAAAAGTGTCCGGTAGTGAAACAATTCAGTTCACCCATTGATGAAAAAAGCGGTTTGAGTCGAAAAAGATGAAAAAAAGGGTAAAATATCACCTTGTGCAGTGCGTTAGGAAATTTTCTGAAGAGCACTCGCTTTTGGGAAAAAAAGATAGGGTTATTATCGGCCTCTCTGGAGGGCCCGATTCGGTTGCTCTTCTCTACCTCCTGCTTGAGTTGCGGGAAGAATATCACCTGACTCTGATTCTGGCTCATCTTGAGCATGGCATTCGGGGTGAGGAATCACGCCAGCAGGCGCAGTTTGTTCAGCATCTTGGAGAGGAGCTCGGCTTGCCGTGCTTCATTCGTTATATGGATGTGCCGCAACTTAGGAGGATAAAAGGCCTGTCCCTAGAGGAGGCGGCTAGGGAAGCTCGGTATCAGTTTTTCAGGGAGGTAGCTAAGGAGACTGAGGCTACTAAGATTGCTTTGGGGCATACGGCTGATGATCAGGCTGAGACCCTGCTGATGCGGCTTTTGCGGGGAGCTGGCCCAGAGGGCCTGGCCGCCATAAGACCCAGGAGGGATGAGGAAATCCCCCTGATTCGGCCCCTGTTAAATATATTTCGTCGGCAAATACTTGACTTTCTGGCTGAGCAGAAGATACCCTTTTGTCTTGATTCGACTAACCAGGAGCCAAACTGCTTGCGAAACAGAATCCGTCTTCATCTAATTCCCTTGCTGAGCAAAGAGTATAATCCGAAGATTATGATGATCCTGCATCAGACCGCATCCATTCTAGGAGAAGAGAGGGAGTGGCTTTCTAGCCTGGTCAAAGAGCACCTTAGACAGTGCCTTGAACAAGCCGAGGAGCAGAAGATGCGCCTTGCTTTAGGTCATTTTTTGGCCGCTCCCGTTGCTCTTCAGAGGGAGACCTTGCGCCAGGCAGTCCAGCAGGTTGGATCAGCCCCATACAGGATAGGGTTTACCAAAGTGTCTGCTGCTCTGAAATGGCTAAGGGGGGGGCGGCGGGCGGAGGGAGGATTGGTGCACCTTGGCCAGGATATTTACCTGCGAAAGCTTGGCCAAAGCTTTGAGATTGAGCGAAGGCCAGCGCCGCCTAAGATCCGGCCGCCAGAGGATTTCTGCTACCAGATGAATATCCCCGGCAAGACCATAATTCCAGAACTTGGTCTTTCGATCCTGGCTGAGATTGTTCCAGTCTCATCTCTTGCTGCGGCTGAAGGAGCCTCAGTTGAGACTTCTGCTGAGGCTTCGGCCGGCAGAGTGCTGCGGTGCGGCTTTCGATTCGAGCCCGAGAAAGCCTATCTTGATTTTGATACCCTGCCCCTTCCTCTCTTTATCCGCAAGCGCCGGCCAGGGGATAGGTTCCATCCGCTGGGTGGGCCAGGGCATAAGAGGCTGAAACGTTTTTTCATTGATGCCAAAATACCCCAGCCTGAGCGAGAAAAGATCCCGCTGGTGGCTTTTGGTCAGGAAGTGGTTTGGGTTTTCGAGAGGCGGATCGCTGATCCCTTCAAGGTAACTGAGAAAACCGAGCGCGTGCTTCGACTTGGGAGAATTTTCTGAATTTTGTATTGCTGTGTTATGCCAGATGTTCCCCATGTTGAAAAAATAATGTTGAAAATATAAAGGGGAGGAGAGAAAATAAAGAGAGAAGAAAGT